>JAKIZN010000358.1 GCA_022708005.1 Bacteroidota bacterium
CTATATTCATTTGAGCGCTGGTAGTTTCGGCATTGCTGAGTTTCGATTCTGTGTATAAATTTGAGCCATCAGAGTCTTTGCCGTTGCATGCAACTGTCGCTGTTGATAGAAAGACAATTAAAGCGAGCAGCATCAATTTTCTTTGTTTCATTGTGGTTCCGTAAAATTATTTTTGTAATTTTAGTTTTATATAAAACGAAAAAAATGTTATCTTATAATTTTTATAACTACGTATTAATTATTATTTAATTTTATGAAATGCGATGCTTGCTATATAAAAGTAGCGCTACCAATAGCCGTAGATAGCCTTTTTACGTATAAATTAGCTGCCTGCAAAGATGAAAGTCTTATCGGCAGAAGAGTGCTTGTTTCTTTTAATAGCAAGAACTTAACTGGAGTGATAATTGATTTTGATAATGCTCCAGCGGCAGATTATATAATCAAAGAAGTGCTAGATTTGATTGACGCAGAGCCAATTTTTTCGCAGCAAATGCTGAAATTTGCTAAATGGGTATCTGAATATTATATGTGTTCATTAGGCGAGACGCTTAAGGCAGCACTGCCGCAAGCGATGAATCCCAAAAGTATTATTAGAGTTGAAATTGCAAGGCAGCTTTCAGATGCGGAAATAGATGAAGTATTTGCAAGGGCGCCCAAGCAAAAAGAAATTTATATGTTTTTGAAAGATAGAGGCTCTGCAATATCTTCTGATTATATCCAAAAGAGTTTGAAGCATAAATCAATCATCAGTTCGCTTGCATCACTAGAAAGTCGCGGACTAATTTCCAGTAAACAGCTATCCGAAACTCACGCAAAACCTAAAACTGCAAAGGCGATACGCTTAAGCGAAGAGTTTTTTACTAATGAAGAAAATATTGCAAAATTTCTAAATAAGCACGAAAAGAAATCGCCTAAAAAAGCAAAATTTTTAATTCAACTATATGAATATTTTGAAAATGACATATATGAAATTTGGCTGTCTGACGCTAAAAAACTTTTTTCGTCGCAAATAATAAAATGGTTCAAAGAGAGCGAAATTATTGAAATATTTGATAAAGAAATAGATAGATACAGCGAAATCGAAAATGGCAACTCGCTTGCCAAGAAAAATGAACTTGAACTTCCGCTAACGGCAGAGCAAAAAAGTGCTGTCGAGGTAATAAATACGTCAATCGATGCGGATAATTTCAAGCCATATCTGCTTTTCGGAGTAACTGGAAGCGGCAAAACATTAGTTTATCTCCATACAATTGAACATACGCTAAGGCACGGCAAATCGGCTTTATTGCTTGTTCCAGAAATATCTTTGACTCCGCAGCTAATCGATAGATTTGCGAAAGTATTTGGTGGCGAAATTGCAGTATTTCATAGCAAAATGTCGGAAGGGGAGAGGTTTGACGCTTTTCGCAGCACGCAGAGCGGAAAGGCGAAAATAGTAATCGGAGCAAGGTCTGCACTATTTGCACCTTTGAAAAATTTAGGCTTAATCATCGTCGATGAAGAGCATGAACCGTCCTACAAACAGGAATCGCCAAACCCGAGATATAATGGGCGAGATGCCGCAGTGATGCGGGGCTATTATGAAAATGCCATTGTCGTATTAGGTTCGGCAACTCCTTCGTTTGAGACTTATTATAATGCTATGAACAATCGCTATCAGATGCTTGAAATCTCCCAAAGAGCAGACGGCGCTCAAATGCCAGTTATCAAGGTCGTGGATACTATTGCGGCAGCTAAATCGGGGCAAATGCGAGGTTCGTTCTCCAAGTCGCTTTTTGATGCAATTGTTGACCGCTTGGCTAAAAAGGAAGGTGTTATTCTTTTTCAAAATAGGCGGGGCTTTTCATCTTATTTAGAATGTCCCGATTGCGGCGAAATTCCAACTTGCAAAAACTGTAGCGTAACGTTAGTTTACCATCGCACTACCAATGAATTGCGGTGCCATTATTGCGGCTATGCCAGCAAAGCCCATTATGGCTGCCATAGATGCGGTTTTCCGAATATGCGAGAAGTTGGGAG
>JAKIZN010000359.1 GCA_022708005.1 Bacteroidota bacterium
TATCAGCCGCTTTAAATGCAATAAATACCACAATTCCTTTGCCAATTCTGCCGTTTACTTTTCCATCGATGACCACTTCGGCGCTTGAAACTTTCTGGACTATCGCTCGCATTAAATCCCAATTCCTTTATAATAAATCCCACTATCGATGATACTATTTTTATCGAGACAATTTTTGCCGTCAATAACTACTTGCACTTTATGCGAAATAAGCCTCTGCGCATTGATTTCCTTAAATGGACTATGGTTTGTTGCCAGCAAAATAGCAAAAGACTTCTCAAGCAGTTCGTCAAGCGAAGCAACATTGTTTTTCTCTTGAAAATAAGGGTCAAAGATGTGAATATTCGCACCTTTCTGCTCTAAAATTTCTAGTATTTTAAGCGACGGGCTTTCTCTCAAATCGCTAACATCTGCCTTGTAAGAAAGTCCAAGCAAGCCAATATCTGTGCCCTTAATAGGCTTGCAATATCTATTCAGAGCGTCGGCGAGCAACTCAACGGTATACGCTGGCATAGAGTTGTTTATTTCGCGTGCGATTTTCAAAAACTTGTGGTCAAATCCGCTTTTCCCTGCTCGCTCAATTAAATAATACGGATCAACAGGGATGCAATGCCCGCCAACTCCGCAGCTTGGATAGTGCGGCATAAAAGCAAACGGCTTATTAGAAGCGGCACGTATCACAGTCATTGTGTCGATACCGAGCACATGAAAAGATTTCGCAAGTTCATTGACAAACGCAATATTAATATCTCTGAAAGTATTTTCAACTATTTTTGTGGCTTCGGTTGTTTTAATATCAGGCATTTCGTTAATCGCTCCCGATATGAAACTTCGATAAAACTCGGCGAGAAATTCTGTTGCTTGCAATCGCGTAGAGCCTATGTTCCTTGGGATGTTATAAACATTCCACTTCGGGTCGCCCGGATTAATTCGCTCGGGGCAGTGGGCTAAATCAAAATCCACTCCAGCTTTGAGAGAAGTTGCTTTTTCCAAAATTGGAATAACCACTTCATCGCAAACGCCGGGATTTATTGTTGATTCTATGACGACGTAGCCTCCTTTTTTCAAATATTTTGCTATGGTAGATGCCGCATTTTTTATTGGCTGCAAATCAGGGGCGAAGTCGTCCAGCACGGGGGTCGGCACGCAGACGATGAAAATATCGCTATTTTCTATTATAGCATCGTCGCTTGAAGCATTTAAATTAGCTAATTTCAAATCTTCGGCACATTGCACATCATCAACGGGGCAAATGCCAGACCGTATTAAATCTATCTGTTTCGGCGATATGTCGAACCCGACAACATCATGATTTGTTTTGCGATTGATTGCCACTGCAAGCGGCAATCCCACATATCCAAGTCCAATTACGCTAATCTTCATTCTTTGCATTTCTCAATAGTTTGTGTAATCATAGCCTTACGCTATTTCTTTAATTTTTCATTCATTTGCAGTGCATTTTGCTGATATAACCGCTATTTCATTATATCAGCAATCGAACCATTAAACGCATCTGCGAACTTTGCCCATTCAGTTTTGATATAGCCTTCAATTTCAAAAATCTCTTTTTGGACAATGCCAATTTTTTCTATTTGAACATTATTTTTAGAGCAAATTTCTTTAAAATTCGCCAACTTTTCAACCGCAACCGAAACGACTATTCGCGATTGCGATTCGCCAAACAGCCTGCCAGCATTTACTTTCCCCATTTGCAAACTGCACGCTAATCCATTGGATTTAATTGACTTCTCGGCTAAGCAAATAGCCAGCCCGCCCTCGCTAACATCATGCGCAGAATTGATAAACTGTTCGCCAATAAGCTCTAAAACAGCATTTTGCAAATTCACTTCTTCGTCTAAATTCAATTCTGGTGCGTCGCCGGTAATTTCGCCGATACGGTGCTTCAAATATTCAGTGCCTCCCAGCTCTTCCCTGCTATTTCCCAGCAAATATATTTCGTCGCCTGCGTTTTTAAATTCCATGCTCATAGTTTTTGTCATATCATCAATCAAACCGAGC
>JAKIZN010000039.1 GCA_022708005.1 Bacteroidota bacterium
GATAAACCGAAACGATTTTGCAGCAAAAACTCTCCGTGGGATTTGCTCGGATTGGCTAATATATCATTTAGCCAAAGATTTGATGTCATAACAACTCCAAGCCCTAAACTACATTTTTTAATAAAATCTCTTCTTGTGTTGTCTTTCATTGTATTATTATTTATTGTGAAACATTACTTTGTTTTAAGCCTTTTTTTGAAATCTTCGATTGTCTTTAATAGCCCTTCTCTTCTATCTACAGTAGGCGACCACTTCAAAATTTCTTTGGCTTTCGATATATCGGGTTGCCTTACTTTTGGGTCGTCAGATGGCAGTTCTTTAAATACAATTTCGCTTTTCGAACCCGTTAGCTCAATTATTTCCTGCGCTAGCTGCAGCATAGTCAATTCATTTGGATTGCCAATATTGACCGGCTCGGTTTCATCTGACAGCAGCAGCCTATAAATCCCCTCCACCAAGTCTGATACATAGCAAACGGAACGAGTTTGACTGCCGTCGCCAAAGACTGTAACAGGCTCATTTGCCAATGCTTGAGTAAGAAAAGCGGGGATGGCTCTGCCGTCGTGCAATCGCATACGCGGACCGAATGTATTAAAAATTCTTACAATACGCGTTTCTAAATTATGATAGCGGTTATAAGCCATAACCATAGCCTCGCCAAACCGTTTAGCTTCGTCATACACTCCACGATAGCCCACTGGATTGACATTGCCCCAATAATCTTCGGTTTGCGGATGAACCAATGGATCGCCATAGACTTCGCTTGTGCTTGCCAGCAGATAGCGAGCTTTTTTCGCAAGCGATAGCCCGAGAGTCTTGTGAGTGCCGAGCGAACCGACTTTTAAAGTTTGTATGGGCAATTTAAGGTAATCGATTGGCGATGCAGGCGAAGCGAAATGCAAGACATAGTCCAACTCGCCTTCGACATATATATAATTTGTTACGTCGTGATGGACAAATAAAAAGTTCTTATTTCCAAAAAGGTGAGCAATATTTTCTGGCGAACCTGTGATGAAATTATCCATACAAATTACAAAATGCCCTTCGGCGATAAACTTATCGCACAAGTGAGAGCCCAAAAATCCTGCGCCACCGGTTATTAATACTCTTGCCATTTTTTTATGTCCGATAAAATTTATTCAAAATCATTGAATTTCTATAAAAATAATGGGCTTCCCGGTCCGAGCGGCAATCCCAATAGCATCCAAGCCATCAAAAGTAAAGTCCAAAATATAGTTAGCACAATCGTATAAGGAAGCATAGTCGATATAATCGTTCCCATTCCATAATTATCATCATACTTTTGTGCGAAAGCCACAATTAAAGCGAAATAGCTCATCATTGGAGTAATCAGATTAGTAACCGAATCGCCAATTCTAAATGCGGCTTGAGTTAGCGCTGGGTGGTAGCCTAAAATCATAAACATCGGTATAAAAACAGGCGCCATAATCGCCCACTTCGCCGATGCGCTGCCCATAAATAGATTGATAAATGCCGAAAGCAATACAAACGCAAGTATAAGCGGAATGCCTGTTAGCCCTATATGGCTAAGGAAATCAGCACCGTTTATTGCGAAAATTAAGCCTAAATTGCTATATTTGAAAAAATAGACAAATTGGGCAGCAAAAAATACAAGCACAATATATGACGCAAGAGTTCCCATAGACTTAATTATATGCTTCATAAAGTCTTTATCGTTTTTGATGCTCCCGACAACGATACCATAAACCAGTCCCGGCAATAGAAAAAATATGAGTATAGCCGTAATTACACCATCAAAAAATGGCGAATGAAGCACCCCACCCGTCTTGGGATCGCGAAGAACTCCCCACTCTGGCGCTACCGACAGCACAAGCAATACAACTGTTACAAGTAGTGCAAGCGCCGCATATACTAAGCCTTTCTTTTCGATAGAAGTGATATTTTCGACAGAAATTTTTTCAGCGCCGCCTTTGTATTCGCCTAATCTTGGCTCGACAATTTTGTCAGTAACTACCGTGCCAACGACAACCACAACTATTGCGGAGACAAACATAAAGTAGAAATTGACAGCGGCATTTACCGTTATGCTGGGATCGACAATTTGCGCAGCGCTTTGAGAAAGCCCTGCTAATATTGGATCTACAGAGCCAATGAGGAAATTAGCACCAAACCCGCCGCTTACTCCGCAAAATGCTGCTGCCAAACCAGCCATAGGGTGCCGCCCTAATGTATGGAAAATCAAGGCGCCGAGCGGTATCAAAATAACATAGCCCGCCTCCGACGCCAAATGCGAAATTACTCCCGCTAAAACAATAGAAGCTGTAATCATTCTCGGCGGCGTATAAATTACAAGGGCGCGAATCATCGAGTTGAACAGCCCAGAGCCTTCCGCCACTCCTATACCGACCATCACTGCCAGAACATAGCCCAGCGGAGGAAAGTTGACAAAATTATGCGTGATATTTGTCCAAATCCAGCGGAGTCCGTCGCCGCTCAAAAGGTTATTCACTGTTATTTGCGAATTATCAGAAGGATGAACTACTTGCCAATTCAAATAAGCGCCGAGCGATGAAAGCATTGCAACAAGCAAAGCCAGCAAAGCAAATAAGGTTGCAGGATGGGGCAATTTATTGCCAATTATTTCTATATAATCCAAAGATTTATTAAAAACTCTTGCAAAGTTGATTTTTAGCTTCATTTAACCCTTTTTTAATTTATTCGCAATTTCAAAACATTCAAGATAAAAAACTTAATCCGCTTAACCAAATAAAATTAGAAATCGCATTTATTTCCTTACAAATCCAAATAATGCATTAGGAGATCTAACTGACTGCGTATCCGCTGCTCTCCAGATGGGGCTGTCTCAAAAGGTGACAGATGAGAGCGTCCGTGTTTTCCAGATGTCCTACACCTCGAAGGTGTAGGACATCTTAAAGCCAAATTGTAACGAACCCAAAGGGTTCAAATGTTTGTAGCAATGAATAATTGGCGAGTTATACGACTCCGTAGGAGTCGCATTAGGTTATGCAATCTTATTTTCTACAAACATCAAATCCCTTCGGGATTAAAATAATTTCAAATAATTCCTTGGAAATAATTGTTTAATGAATTATTTGAGATAGGTATAAATATAAATCCTGTTATTTTACATAGTTATAAAAATAAATCGGCTAAAACTCGCTATTATAAAATTATTTATCAATGAAATATTTATTAAAGAAAGTGAAAATTTGACGATTTTTAAAAATATTATTAAGAAATTTCAAAGATTTTGCATAATTTATAACTTTTATAAAAACGCAAAATAAATAAAAATAATATTTTAATATTAACTTGGAGAAGTTCATGAAAGTTTATGAACCTAAAAACATAAGGAATTTAGCCTTAGTTGGTCATGCTGGCACGGGCAAAACTTCATTTGCAGAAGCGTTGCTATACAAATCTGGAGCAATTAACCGCCGCGGCAGTGTTGAAGATAACAATACTGTTTCCGATTTTAATGAATTAGAACAAGAAAAAGGCAGTTCTGTATTCAGTTCGGTTATGTACGCAGAGTGGAAAGATAGCAAAATTAATTTTATTGACTGCCCGGGCTATGACGACTATATCGGCGAAATGATAGCTCCTTTGGAAGCAGTGGATTGCGCTGCAATTTTCCTAAATGCCCAAAACGGAATAGAAGTTGGCGCCGAACACGGCTGGGTCTATTCAAGCAGAACCAATAAGCCAGCTATGGTAGTTGTTAATAAACTTGACGTGGATCAAGCAAATTGGGATAAGGTATTGGACGACGTCAAATCGCAATTCGGTGGCTCCGCCAAAATACTTCAATATCCAGTTAAAACAGGAAATTCATTTAATCAAGTTATAGACATATTGTCGATGAAAATGCTTAGCTTCGATAGCGACGGCAACGCAAAAGCAGAAGATATTCCGTCGGGCGAGCAATCAAAAGCAGAAGAACTGAGAAATGAACTAATAGAATCTATCGCCGAGACAAGCGAAGATTTAATGAACAAGTATTTTGAAGCAGGCGAGCTAACCGAAGACGAAATCAAAGCAGGATTGAAAGAAGCTATTAAGAACAGAGCTATTTTTCCAATACTATGCGCCTCCAGCAAGAGCGCTATCGGTGCAACTTCATTCCTTGATTTTGCAGTCGAATACTTGCCATCGCCTATGGACGTTCCAGTATATTCAGAAGATGAATCGACAGATATTACAACTGATCCTTCCAAGCCAACTTCGCTATTTGTTTTCAAAATGGCGTCAGATGCCAAAACAGGCGACCTAACTTATTTCAGGGTTCATACTGGAAAACTTCATTCGGGTATGGATATGGTTAATAGCAATCGCGGGCAATCCGAACGATTTGGGCAAGTATATGCAGTTGCAGGCAAAAAGCGAACAGAGCTCGAAGCAATTATGGCAGGCGACATCGGAGCAACTGTTAAGCTAAAATCTACCGCGATTAACGACACAATACACGAGAAAGGTTTTAATGTTTCTTATCGCAAAATTGTATATCCAAACGCCAAAGTAAGGACAGCTATTGTTCCTAAAACAAAGGGCGAAGAGGAAAAAGTAGGTATGGGATTAAACGGCTTATATGCCGAAGATCCATCGCTCAAAATAGAGCATTCGCAAGAACTTCGCCAAGCAATACTTTATGCACAAGGCGAATTGCATCTTGGCGTTATCAAATGGAGGCTCGCCAATAGATATAAAGTCGAAGCTGATTACGTCGAGCCTCGCGTCCCTTATCGCGAGACTATCCAAAAGGGCGCCAAAGGTATGTATCGCCATAAAAAGCAATCTGGCGGCGCAGGGCAGTTTGCTGAAGTCCACATGTTGATAGAGCCTTGGGTAGAAGATATGCCGAACCCAGAGGGCTTGACTGTTCGTGGCAAAGATATGATTAAACTTGATTGGGGTGGCAATTTAGAATACGTCAACTGTATCGTCGGCGGTGTGATTGATGCAAGATTTATGCCCGCTATACTCAAAGGCATAATGGAAAAAATGCAAATTGGACCTTTAACCGGCTCTTACGTTCGCGATATTAGAGTATCCATTTATGATGGCAAGATGCACCCAGTAGACTCAAACGAAGCCGCGTTCAAAACTGCTGGTATGATGGCATTCAAAGAAACATTCGTGCAAGCGGCGCCGAAAATTCTCGAACCAATATATGAATTAGAAATCAAGGTACCCGAAGACTTTATGGGCGACGTTATGAGCGACCTTCCTTCTCGCCGCGGATTAATTCTCGGCATCGATAGCGAAGGTAAATACCAAAAGATTATCGCAAGAATGCCACTTGCAGAACTCGATAAATACGCCACAGCGCTACGTTCGATGACTCAAGCAAGAGCTACTTATTCTGCTAAATTCTTAGAGTATCAAGCTGTTCCGCCAAACGTTCAGCAAGAGCTTATCGACGCGTTCAAGAAGAGCCAAGAAGAAGAAGCATAATCTATTTTGCTATGGGTTTAATGATACAAAAAAGGGCTGTCTTTGGAGGCAGCCCTTTTTTTACTATTTGCATCCTAAAGATTTTATGTTTTCTTTTGCCGTTTTGTTGTCGGGATTAATCTTTAGCGTTGCTCTATAATACTTGCAAGCTGTCTCGTTTTGCCCTAAGCCCTGATAGCTTATAGCAGTGAATAATGCCGCATATTCGCTGTCGGGCATAGCTTCTAACCATTGGCGACCTATCTTTTCGAGATCTTTATACTTCTTTTGGTCTAACTTCATGCCTGCTAATTTAAAGAACGCTTGATTCAACTCGTTTTTGTATAGTTCGGCATTTGCCGTGCCAGTGCTTACAGCGCTATTAAAGCACTGCTCTGCTTTTGCGTCATTTTTCAAGTTAGCATACACGTCGCCAAGATAAATAGTAGACCATAGGAAGCCGGGATTTAGCTCGCTGGCTTTCACCAAAGGCTCAATAGCCGCTTGCGAATTGCCATTGAAAAATTCACTTAATCCGATAAAATAATGTATCATAAATGTTGTAGAATCATCGCATCCTGCAACGTTTAATCGCTTGCTAAGTATTTCTATAGCTTCGTCGTAGCGTTGCATTTTATTCAGCGAAGTGCCAAGCACGAACATTAATTGGCAGTTAGCCGTGGGATCCATTTCAATAGCTTGTTTCCATTTTTCGACTGCAGTGTTTGTATCGCCCGCCATTAGCGCTGCTTGCCCCCAACGGCGAACATCTTCCATTCCAAGTGGCTTAACGCTTTGAAGTTCGCTGTAAGTAAGAGCGGCGTCGGCGTTGTCGCCTTCTGACATATAGCAGCGAGCCAGCAACAATTTAGCACTTTGCGACGCAGTATCTATCTCTTGAGCCACGATGCGCAAATGCGTTCTTGCGGAGTCGCATCTGCCGAGTTCATACAAAGATTGGGCTAAATACCATCTGCCAAGCGAACCGCCCGGGCGGAGCTGAACGAAGTTGTTGAGCGATTGCGCTGCTTGTATATAATTTTTCGAGAAAAAGAAGATTTTGCCTTGCTCGAACCATGCTTTAGAGTTTTTAGGATCTTTTTGAGTAAGAGTATTCCACTCTTGCAGTGAACGGGTAAAATATTCGTTTGCTAAATCGGGGCTACTTTCTTGCTCGCGAGTACCGAGCCAATAGTATGACTGCGCCAATTTCATGCGGGCGTCGTTCAAATCTGGATTGAGCCTAAGCGCTTCTTCATAGTTATCTTTTGAGAGTTCATAAACCCGCTGCTTGAAGTATAAATCGCCTAATATCACATACGCTTGAACGTTATTTTTGTCTATTTCGCGAGCTCGAGCAATAGCTAACTCGGCTTGACCTATCGAATCGGCAAGCACATAAACGTTAGCCAAAGCTATCCAATTTTCTGCTTCCTTTTTCTCATCAACGGTAAGTTTTCTGAGCATTTTCACTGCTTCAGGGAAATCACCAGCCATCGATAAGCCACCCGCTAATTTTCGCATAACATTCGGTTTGCGAGAAATTTTTTCTGCTAATCTATATGTTTCCACTGCTTTGTTGAATTTACCTAATTCGATAAATATATCGCCTGCAAGCAAGTGCAAATCAATATCTTTTGGATTTTCTGATAGTGCAGCCGAAATATGCGTTTCAGCCAATTCAAAATTTCCTTCGTTTACTGCAAACATAAACTGCTCTTTGGCATTTTGCGAAAACGCCATAGAAATGCTCAAAAAGAGCAGCGCAACATAAGTTGTGATTCTCATTAGTAATTAATCCTCTTTTATTAAATTAAACTTTGCAAATGTCGGTACTACTCCTGCTTCTTTCAAGTATCGCGTTACTACTGCCTCGCGAGCTACGTACACTCCGAACCAAAACGGCAAATTCTTAAACTCTTCGAAAAACATAGCCTTGAAAGTTACAATATATGGATATAATCCTTGAATTACATAAGCCTGATGAACAGGCTTCGGAGATATATATTTGCCAGTCGAATCATTAAATCCAACTTGCAACGTGATAAAATCTAAATTTCTTATTACATTATTTAAATATGCTATACCTATCGAATTTGGATTATTTTTTACATACATTTTGACAGAATCAACTGTCGAAAATAGTTTAAGCTGCCTTGCAATTGGTTTGCCCTTTGCCATTAGCTTTTGCATATTCGCATAAATTGAAGAGTTTTGGTCGCTGATAGCAATAATCGGCTCTTCTTTAAGTTGTGGGAAATAGCTTTTCAGCGACTTATCCTTATCGGTCAGTATGCTGTACACTTGCTCGGCGTTAATGGTATCAATTGGGAAATTATTTCCTACAAATAGAGTTAAGGCATCTTTTGCGATTTCCTCATAACTATGCTTTTTTACTTTGTATGCGGTCATCAAAGAATCTTCGTCTTTGAGATAATCCCTTGCGGCTACAATGACTCTTGCCTTGCCCGCAAGCAGTTGCGACATTATTTCGCGAGCCGAGCCGCTTTCCACAGTTAGCTCTACATCTGGATACGCCATTCGATATAGCGAAAAAGTCGAGTCCATAAGCCCTAAAATCGCGTCATCGCAATATGCGATTAATTTACCGCTTGTCATTGTCTCCTTGTCTTTATTCTCAGCTTTTGGCTGATTATCGCAAGAAACAGCAAGCATAGATATTGCAATTGCTAAAAGCAGCAAGCTACTCATCTTCTTCATCATCGCCTCCATCAAAATTAATTTGATACCGTGCCATTTGTGTTTTATACATTACTAAACGATATAATCCAAATAAAGTAACAATTACTCCCATCACGACAACGAGAGTTGGGTCGTTGAACCTATCGCTTTGCAGCCAGCCTATCAGCACCATCGCCAGCCCCAAGACTATCATCAATATCCTAACCGCATAATTTATTATTTTCGAGAACATTTTTCCTCAGAAATTTAATTTTTGAACAATAAAAAACCCAGAACTCTTTTTACTACATTCAAATAGTCTTTGGTCGATAGCGATTTTCCGCTTGCGAGCCTAAATCTTATGGGAATAGAAACCCAAGATTCCACTGGCTTTCCATCTAAATAAGCTGGATGCATTTTACCATACTTTTTTACTGCGTTGATAGCCGCCTCGTTAAGCAGGGAGTTGTCCGAATGCTCTACTGTTACTTTTGTCGCATCGCCTTCGCTATTTATGAAAACCCGCACAACCACAACTCCCTCGGCACTTGCTTTTCGTGCAAGTTCGGGATATTCAACTAACTTTGTCAGCCTGCCCAAGTCAATTTGTGGCTCTTTGTCCTCTTTTTTAAAAAAATCATTTTCGCCAGCTTCATTTCTTAGCTTTAGCGTCTTCGGCATAAGCAAAAAGACTTATCGCGTTTATGAGCATAATAAGCAGCGTGGCAAAAAGTGCCTTATTAGTGATATGATTAATATATTTTTCCCTAAATTTCAATATTTTAATCTCGTCAAATATCGCATAGCTATTATTCTATTTTACAGCATCGCCCAAGCGCAGTCAAAAGAAAAATTTCATACGAAAAATTTTTGCCACTATCGCTAGAATTTTTCAACCCCATTATACAGCACAGAAATAAGCGTAACTTTACTTATGGAATAAAATTTTGCCGTATTTTGTTGTTTCTTGTGCGGTTTAATTAATTTTGGGGATTTTAGCGTCATTTGAATTACCAATTTTTCTTTTGACTGAGCTTCCATAATTTATTTAAGATGCCCGGCTTTGCCTATATAAATCGCTCCGCCGGGCATCTTAAAATTAGCGTAGTTTGAACCTGATAGGAATACTTACCCAGCAAGCAATTGGCTGTCCATTTTGGATAGCGGGCGGGAAGTATCCGTATTTCTTTATAGCATCTTCTGCAGCTTGGTCAAGCATCTTATTGTCTGTATATTCAATAAGCGTCCTTGTTGCTTTGCCACTTTTATCGACGAGAACACGAATGATAACTGTGCCTTCCACTCCTGCTTTTCGTGCAAGTTCTGGATACACAACTAACCCTTGCAGCTTAGCAAGGTCAACGCTCGGTTCTTTTTCGACTGCTATAAATTCGTCTGGCTCTGGCTCTTTTTCTTTAACTTCAACTTTGACAGGTGCTTGAGCGTCAAAGTTTACGTTAGAAGCGAAACCACCCAAGTCGACGCCGTCGCCACCGACAGACGAAGCACGGGCAATTTCAGAAACAGTAGCAAAATCTTTCATATCCGGTGTGATTTGCGCTGCAGGC
>JAKIZN010000360.1 GCA_022708005.1 Bacteroidota bacterium
CACATTTGCAATAATAAAGTTGATTTTCCAATGCCTGGATCGCCTCCAACAAGCACAAGCGAGCCGGGAATAATACCGCCACCGAGCACTCTATCGAGTTCAGTTATACTTGTCTTAATTCTATATTGCTTCTCAGTCGAAATTTCTTTCAAAGGCACAGCGTTGGCTTGCTTGATTACGGAGCGAGTTTTGCTTGCTTTGCCTGCTTCCAAAGCTTCGTCAAAAGAGTTCCACGCCTCGCAATTTGGACATTTTCCAAGCCAGCGCGGGGACTTAAATCCGCACTCACGGCATTCAAAAACTACTTTTTGCTTCATTTTGCACTGTTTTTAAATCGTGTAACTTATCCGAGCAGTTGCCATTCTTGGCAAATAAGTGCCGCCAAATATTTGGTAATGCTTTTTATTTAACACATTAAAAACGTTTATGCCAAGACTTAAATTGTTAATTATTTCTAAACCAGCATTTAAATTGACGATTGTATATGATGGCACTTCGCCGAAGTATGTTCCTGCGAGCCATTCAAACTTATGCGAATATTGCACTTCTATTCCTACGTCGAACGGCTTCGCGGGCAAATAGTTTAGCGATAGGCTTGCTCTATGGGGCGAAGTATTGGGCAGCAGCGGCTGCGATGAGCTGTTTTCCACAACTTTGTAGCAATAATAGCTGTAATCAGCTTTAACGTGCAAACTTGAAATTGGATAAAAATTCAGAGATGCCTCTATGCCATACTCATCTACTTTGCCAATATTTGCATTTGAGACAACAAAAGTGGGCTTGCCGTTGAACATAGCAAGCCGAGCCTTATCCCTATCGGATAGCTCCGAATATACCATATCTTTGACTAAATTAGAGAAAGCCGAAAGCGAGTCAGGCAAAACTGGCGACCAAGATTTGATATTAGGATTTACGCCCGGCAGAAAATTGGTGATAAAATCGTTTAATCGATTGTAAAATACGTCTATGGTTAAGTAAAAATTATCCGAAAATGTGCCTTTATAGCCAAATTCATAGCCTAATATTTTTTCTACTTCGAGCTTGTCGTTGCCAACGGCACTTGCCCGCATTGCATTCAAGTCCAAGTTAAGCTCTGGTCTGCTCCCAGATAGCACTGCAATTGAATCGGCTATTTTATTTTGCAAGTTTGCAAAATTAACTGGCGCCTTAGTAATAGGAGAAAAGGCTGGAGCATCTGGAGTTAATCTATAAAGGTCGGAGTAATTTGGGCGCTGGAACGCTTTATTGAAAGACACTCTAAATTGATGCTCGTTTAATGGCGAAAATACTAACGACAATCTTGGGGAAAAATAAGATGGATGAATACTTGCATAATCAAATCTTGAAGATGCAACTACCTTCAACTTGCTGTTGTATTTCCACTCCGCTTGCGCATAAACGCCAGTATAATTCGCATCGACATCATTCGGAATGCTTGTGCCATAAGTTCTAATATATTGCAGTTGCTCGGTTATGCCCCAAATAAAGTGCAAATTTTCTGAAATATTGAAATTATGCTGAAAATCTATCATAACATCTTTGGAATTATCGAGCAAAGGAGCATTTGGCACAAGCAGCCACATCGTATCGGGCGTGAAACGGCTCATATAATGGGCATGCAAATTAATTCGCTCGGAGTTATATTCCAATCGCAAATATGGGCGCTCAGCATCTTTAACAAAAGTTCTGCCAAGCCCAAATACGTAAGCTTCATTGCCAGAGCGAGAGTAGCCAAATTCGCCGGTAATGCTCGACATATCGGACAAATCATAATCCAAGCGAATAGAGCCATAATTAGAAAAAGTTTGTCTATCGTCGGTAGTCAGCACTTTTTTCTCTAACGGCAAACCAGAATATTCGAGAAACTTTGCGGAATCTCTGCGATTTGCCAAATTCAGACTGCTAGAGCGTCCTAAGCTTACTTTATACGATAGGTTAGAAAATGTGCCTGCGTGGCGAATATCTACCTTATAGGTTTCAAAATCTCCGCCGAGCAACGAAATT
>JAKIZN010000040.1 GCA_022708005.1 Bacteroidota bacterium
TAAAATTTTTCTGCAAAATTTTACAGCCTTTTAACTGCAAATATTTTTCTATTACACACTCAAAAGCGTCACCAAAACGAATTTCGTGAGATTGCAGCAAATTCTGCAAAATTTTTGCACTTGGCTTTGTCGGTCTAAATAAGCCAATGTATCGCGATGGCGAATGTGCAATTTTCTCTAACAAATCAGCTTTCGATTTTTCAAAAATTGTTTCGTTAAAAATTTGCTTAAACTGTTCGTAATTCATTACTGCCATATTATAAAAATCTTTCTGTTGGACCTTGGACTAAATTACTTTCAAACTGAATTTGAGAGAGAGCTTTGATGTCAGGCTGCAAAAATTTTCTCTCGTAGTCGTGTCGCAGTTCGTCAATGCTAATAAGCGTATTGTTGCGTCTAACATACCAGTAGCCCCAGCCATTATGGCTTTCTTTTTTTAAAATCATAGCACTAATTTTATGAATTGAGCCTACTTTATCATCTAGTAAAAGTGAGGCATCGGCTTGTACTTGCGCAAAATTTCTTTCATCTCGAGAAAACAAATATTCGCCAATTTTTACATACCCTTTTTCGATTAGATTCCCAAACGGGACCTTAGGCTTCCTTCTTTCAACCCTATGCTCAAGCAATGGTTTGTCAAGTGCCTTTATCCTACCTACTCTTTCTGTTGCAACTTTTACATAAAATTCTTCGCGGTCAAAAGCAATAAATCTTCTGCCAAGTCTTTTAGCTACAGTTGCAGTTGTACCACTACCAGAGAATGGGTCTAAAACTATATCGCCAAAGTTTGAAGTGGATAATATAATGCGAAAAAGCAATTCGGCTGGCTTTTGAGTTGAATGTGCTTTTTGACCATTTACTTTTATTCTTTCATCACCCTGACAAATTGGAATAAGCCAATCACTCCTCATTTGCAAATCGTCATTCATTACTTTCATTGAATGGTAGTGAAAAGTATAGTTTGAGGACTTTGATTTTGTAGCCCATATCAAAGTTTCATGAGCATTGTTAAATCTAGTGCCTTTAAAGTTTGGCATAGGGTTAGTCTTGATCCATATAATATCGTTGAGCATCCAAAAACCTATGTTTTGCAGTATAGTGCCAACTCTGAAAATATTATGGTATGTTCCAATAACCCAGAAACTGCCAGAGTGTTTTAAGACTCTGTAACACTCGCTCATCCATAGATATGTAAATTTGTCATACTCCTCTTTCGACCCGAACTTATCCCAAGAATCGTTAACTGCATCAACTTTTGTTTGATTTGGTCTGTATAGTTCGCCATTAAGTTGAAGGTTATAAGGTGGATCTGCAAAAATCAAATCTACCGAATTATCTGGTATTTGTTTTAGCAACTCTATACAGTCGCCTTGATGTATCTTACCAAGTTCTAATATGCCAAGTTTTTCCATTGCCCTAATCAGTGCCTTCTCTTAAATTCGTTAGTATGCTAATACCAACGCAAATATAAGCATTTTTCTCTAAAAATACAATTTTTCTCTAAAAACGAATATCTTAAAACACATAAATCAAAAAAGAGGCTGCCATTATAAGGCAGCCCCAAAATATTTCCTCTTCTCAAAACTGTTTTTTTTTGTAGCGACTTATTCGTCTTGAGTGGTTTCCCTCATGCGATAGCCCACGCCGCGAATGCTCTGAATCAGCGGCTTCAAATCGTCCCGCTCAATTTTTGAACGCAAACGCTTGATATAAACATCGATAATGTTGGATTCTGGGTCAAAATTATGCTTCCAAACGTGCTGCGTTATAGTCGAGCGGCTCAAAATCCTATTTTTGTTTCGCATTAAATATTCAAGCAGCGCATACTCTTTCGTTGTAAGCTCAATTTCCCTGCCGCCTCTATACGCAAGGTGCGAAACGGTGTCGAGCACTAACTCGCCGCAGCGCAGTTTAGTAGATTTATCCGGGCTTGAGCGGCGCAAAATAGAGCGAATCCGAGCGACAAGCTCTTCGAAGCTGAACGGCTTCGGCAAATAATCGTCTGCGCCAAGATCTAAGCCAGTAACTCTATCTTCGGTAGTGCCGCGTGCCGTCAGCATAAGAATAGGAGTGGATACTCCCGAATCCCTAAGGTCTTTCAAAACTGTAAATCCATCTTTGCCCGGCAACATAACATCAAGCAGAATAGCATCAAAATGGTTGTTCATTGCCATTTCTACGCCTGCCACTCCGTCGCCAGCAGTATCAACAATATAGCGCTCTTCCTCTAATCCATGTTTGATAAAGTTCGCCACTTTTCGTTCGTCTTCGATAACGAGTACTCTCATAATCTCCTCTTTAGATAATTTTTAAATGTGTAGATAATTATCAATATAGTTTTGCTAATTTGTTAAACATCATTCATTAATTGTAAAAATTAATTTCATTTTAAATTTAATTTACAATTTTTTTATTTAACTTATCATATTATTTTTAATGTTTTTGTCATAATTCATATAAGTTCACAATACTATGATTTATTTATAATTTTTAATTGTTCTATTTTACAACAACTTACAAGTGAATTTTATTGCAGTCCAACAAAGGCTGTCATATATTTGTCTTTAATAGATAATTGAATATTTATCTGAAATAATGCAATAAGGGCTCTGACTGACTATCAAGAAGGAAATGTTAGGCTTTGAGATGGGGTTGTCTTATATGGGGTCTGATGCATTATTTGGGTTTAATCCCGAAGGGATTTGATGTTTGTAGAAAATAAGATTGCATAAGCTAATGCGACTCCTACGGAGTCGTATAAATTTAACCTAATGCGACTCCTACGGAGTCGTATAAATCGCTGATTATTCATTACTACAAACATTTGAACCCTTTGGGTTCATTACAATTTGGTTTTAAGATGTTCTACACCTCGAAGGTGTAGGGCATCTGGGGAACAGCTAATAGACAATGGAAAAGTTTCTAATGAATTATTTGGGTTCATCTCCATAATCCTATTCAAAACCAAAAAAAAGGCGAACATCACTGCTCGCCTTTTTGCTATTAATTTGCCCTTATTAAAACATTGCAATAGCTTCTATTTCGATTAAAACATCTTTTGGCAATCGCGAAACTTGATACGCGGCACGAGCTGGTTTGCTCTCCGCAAAGTATTCATTATAAATTTCGTTCATCACACCAAAATCGGACATGTCCAACATTAAAACGGTTGTTTTTACAACATTATTTACGCCGAGCCCGGCTTCTTTCAAAATAGAGATAATGTTTTTAATTGCTTGGTGCGTTTGCGCTTTGATGTCATCGCCTGCAAGCGTCCCGTCGGCTGTAAGCGGAATTTGTCCAGATATAAATAGCATTTTGCCGTCTGCTTTAATTGCCTGCGAATATGGTCCTATAGGAGCAGGAGCATCTTTTGAATAAACAGCTTCTTTCATTTCATAATCCTGTATAGTAGTGATAAATAAGCATCTAAAATATACTGATGCGACTAAAATTCTTCTTCTAATTGCCCTTTGCCCAGCAAAGCAGCCCCGATAACACCCGTATCGCTATCAAATTTGGCATTTAATATCTCGAATGGCTTAATAAGAGACGGCAAGACTCTATTTATAGCATTGGCTTTCGCTGACTTAACTAATATGCTTGATTTGCCAATCCCGCCGCCAATAACGGCTGTCGGAATATCGAGCAAGTTCATTGCCGAAGCAATGCCAATCCCTAAAAAGACCCCACATTGCTCTAATACTTTGCTTGCAAGCTCGTCGCCCTCGTCCGCAGCTTTCTGTATATCGGCGACGTCATATTTTTTGATTTGCTTCAAACTGGATTGTGGGAATTTTCTTAGCTCTTTTTTAGCAAGTTCCAAAATTGAGTTCCTGCCTAAAAATGCTTCAAGCGTACCGGTTTGATAGCTCATTTCCTTTTTTTGTTTAGCGTCGTAACTTATTATAGTATGCCCAATTTCGCCTGCTCCGCCGCTTGAACCTCTGAAAATTTGTCGGTCGGCAATGATAGCTCCGCCAACTCCAGTGCCAAGCGTTAAATAGATAAAATGCTCTTTGTTGCTAACGCTGCCAAGATGCAACTCGCTTAGCGCCGCGGCGTTTGCATCGTTATCGACAGCAAAAGGTACATTCGCAAAAGTGTTGATATATCGGGCAAATGGAATATCTATCCACCCATCAAGATTTGGAGCAACAGCAATACATCCCTTGCTATCAACCACCCCGGGCACTCCGAAGCCGATAGATTTTATATTTGGATAATGCTCGAAGTATTCGCAAACAAATGCTTTAATTCGGGGCAGTAGGATTTTCACTCCGTCGTGGGAATTAGTCGGTATCGACTTTTTCTCAATAAGTTTATTATCGTTAGTTAATATGCCAGCTTTGACGCTGGTACCTCCAATATCCACACCAAGAAACATATCAATTTCCTGTTTTTTGTTTAATTATAAATACTTCTTCGCCGGGCTTTACCATGCCGTATTTTTCACGAGCAATTCTTTCGATTTCCAAAGTGTCGTTTTGTAGTTTTTTTATGACTTTATTCAAAGAATCTTTGTATTTATATTCAAGCTCAATTTTTTGGGATAGCTCTTTTTTTTGCGATTCTAATTTTATGCGTTTCAGCACGCCATGGTCTGAAAATACGATAAAACTTAGCGATGCCAGCAAAAGCACCCAAAGGGCGTATCGCTTCCGAACTTTTGAGCTTTCCTTAATATTTATAAAAAATTGCTTAAACATAGCTTTGTCGCTAAGCAATATGATAAAATTATTATAAAGTGAAGAATCTTGCTATATTAAAATAAGCAGACGCTTCACTTTATAATGTGATTTCAAAAATTTATTTTGCAAATTTCTTTAAAAATTCAACGTAAGCGTCCATTTCATCTTTTGTTCTCTTTTCGGTAACCGCAATTAGCAGCCCTTGCAGGCAATCCGAGAAGCGAGAAGTATCGATGCCCGCTAAGAATCCAGCCTTTGTGCCTTCCGAAATAATTTCCGATGCGGCTACTGGAGTTTTGACCATAAATTCATTAAAGAAAGGCTTATCGTTAAATAACTTAAAGCCCGGTATTTTGGCAATTTCTTTTGCCAAATAATGCGCTTTTTGCATTGATTGATATGCCACTTCTTTTATGCCTTCTTTTCCCATTGTTGCCATATATACTGTCGCGGCAAGCATATATAAGCCTTGATTGGTGCAAATATTGGAAGTAGCTTTTTCTCGCTTAATCTGTTGCTCACGTGTCTGCAAAGTTAGCACAAATCCACGCTTTCCATCTAAATCTTCTGTCATACCAGAAAGTCTGCCGGGAATTTTGCGAACAAGTTCATTTTTGCAGGCAAATAGCCCTAAATAAGGACCGCCGTAGCTCATTGCAATGCCAAGCGATTGCCCTTCGCCGATTACTATATCTGCGTTGTAGTTGCCCGGTGCTTCCAAAATGCCGAGCGAAATAGGATTAACTATGACTACGAATAGAGCCTTGTGAGCGTGTGCAATTTTTTCAATTTCCAAAACATCTTCGATATTGCCGTAAGCGTTTGGCTGTTGGACAATTACCGCTGCGGTTTTATCGCTAATATTTGCGGCTAACTCGGCATGGTTGCAAGTGCCGTCTGCATTTTTGTATTCTTTAAATGTATAATTTTTGCCAGCAGTAATAGTATCTGCCACTTGGCGATAGTGCGGATTAATAGAGCCAGCATATAAAAATTCTGTTCGACGGTTATGTGCATTAGCCAAAAAGCAAGCTTCTGCAAGTGCGCTGCCGCCGTCGTATAGCGAAGCGTTAGCGACATCCATTCCAGTTATGGCGCATATCATAGATTGGAATTCATACATTGCCTGCAAAGTTCCTTGCGATACTTCCGCTTGATATGGAGTATAGGCAGTTTTAAACTCGGGGCGCTCTACTATCGAACCGACAATTGAAGGGATAAAATGGTCGTAGCTGCCGCCGCCCATAAAGCAAACATGCGATGTTGCAGTGATATTTTTGCTTGCATAGCTATCCATCAATTTTATTATTTCGTATTCCGATAACCTTGGCGGCAAGTCTAAATCTTTCTTTAATCTAACTGATTCTGGGATTGCTTTGATTAACTCATCAAACGACTTAACTCCAATGCGGTCAAGCATCTCTTGACGCTCTTGGTCTGTATTTGGAATGAATGCCATAATTTCTCCGATTTTCTTTTATAATCTTATAACATACAAACTACAAAATTACTTTAATATATTGAGTTTTCAAAAAAAATATATCAATTGCGAAACATTCGCGAGCGCTCTCGCAGAATAGCCACAGCAATTAGTCAGCCTTTGCCCATTAGAACGCATGCCCTATGCCAAAATGGACTACTACTTTTCGGAATGGCTCGTTGCGTTTTATTGGGTCATAAATCGGGGTAGCAAAGTCAATCCTAAGCGGACCAACTGGGGTATTATATCCAATGCCAGCTCCAACGGCAGCCGCTAATTTGGTAAGGTAATCTGTAAATTTCAATTTCATATCTTCAATGCCGAGATACCAATGGAAAGCATTGCCAAAATCCAAGAACGCTGTAAGCGACAAATTCCCAATATGTTCCGCAAGAAATTCATTTATGCCTTTTGGTCGCGATAGCTTATAGCGAAATTCTATGCTGCCTTCTACCAAGCCAGCACTGCCAACGAAGTCTTGCATATATTTATATGTATTTCGCGAGCCTAAGCTATCAGCCGTAATATTTGTATATCTTAGAGTTCTCGATTGCCAGCCCCGAACGCTATTGCTGCCACCAGCAAAAAACTGTCTATCTATTGGAACATATACGTTGGCTTCTTCCATAAGTTTTATGGCGCCAATTCTGCCTTTGATCGCTAGCACTAAGTTATTTGTAAGCGGCAAGAAGTGATTATGCAAGAATTGAAATCTGAAATAGCGGGCAATGCCGGAAATTGAAGGATGCGATAAAAATATATTCCAGCCATCGAGTCCAATATACGTATAAGAGCCACGCGATGGATTGAACGGGTCATTTTTTCTATCGGATATTAGCGAAAAGCCAAGTGTGTTGGACGTCCATAGGTGAAATTGCGGCTCGTTTAAATATTGATAAAGGTTGTTGTAGAGGAACACTGCTTG
This sequence comes from Bacteroidota bacterium, assembly GCA_022708005.1. Classification (GTDB taxonomy): domain Bacteria; phylum Bacteroidota; class Ignavibacteria; order Kapaibacteriales; family UBA2268; genus JAKIZN01. The sequence continues at coordinate 7,097 of JAKIZN010000040.1, forward strand.
AAGGAATCGCAGGGAATCTGTCGGATTATTTGTCTTTTTGAGCGAATTAGATACTGCGGCTTTGAAATTTACTGGATCTTCTCGCTCGAAAGTAAAATCTATACTCATATTATTGAAAAAAGTCTGCTTCGGGAAATTTATAGGGAACTTTATAGGAAATTGCAACGTGTTCAATTGAAAGAAGTTATTTACGGTGCGCACGGAATACGTTAGGCTTGACGAAGCTCCAATTCGAGTGTTCGATACTGTCCAGAGCAACGGTTGCATAAACCTTACGCCTACCTGCATTTCGTAATCTAAATTATCTATATTTTCAATAATTCTCAACACATCTCTAAAAGAAAACGAAGAGAAAAAGTTGCCTGTTTGCGCCATTCCAAATAAATTTCTATGGTTTATAGAGCCTTCCACCCCTGCATTATAGTTAGTCAGCGGAGTGTGGTTTGCAAAAAGGGCTATTCCCCATTCTTTTTGTTTTCTATATAGCGATTCCACGCAGAAATTTAAGACTGAATCGCTGGGTGCAACTCCGCAAGTATCAATAGTTACAGTTTCAAAAGTGCCTAACGATAGCAGATTATCCACAGTGGAATTAACCTTTCGTCTGCTATACCATTGCCCCGACTTAAATTCAAGTTGGCGATTTTTCATGTTATTTGTAACAATATGTTGTCCTCGCAGCGAATCCGAAAAATTAATATCGCCAAACGCTACCCTTCTCCCAAGATTAAAATTAACCGTCAGGCTATCGCTATGAGACAGCGTATCCATCGAAACTATTGGTTTTTCGTAACTTGCGAAATAATAGCCGGAGTTTAGCAATTCATTATGGATTTCACTTATTTCCGCTATCAGCGATTGCTCGTTGAAATACTTTTGCCTATACCTTTTCTGAATGCGTAATAAATTTTTTCTGACGTCGTCGGCTACTTGTTCAATGCCTCGACAAACAACGGTATCAAGCAAAAATTGTTCGCCTTCGTTGATATAAAACGTAAGCACATTTATTCGCTTGCGGAAGTTTGGCACAAATCTAAAATTTATGCTAACATTATGAAATCCTTGCGTGTTATAAAAATGCCATAGTGCCAACGTGTCCGTTTCGGCACTCGTTTGGTCGAAGTATTTAATTTCGTGCTCCAACGACTTTATGGCAATGTTAATATGTTTCATTAAGATGCGTGGCGCGGCGCGATTTTTCTTGGATTCGTTATAATATGCTTGTAGCACTTTATGCGGGAAACTTCTCGAAGTCGGCTTCAGCGAGATTATTCCGTGCAAAAAGTCCGAATCGAACGCTTTATTGCCGGAAAAATTGATTTCGCCTATTTCGTAAGATCCCTCCATTCTTACTGACGGAATTAGCTTTTGGGATACATAGCTATCCGCAGCGTACATTTGGCTTTGCAAAAGCAGCGCCGTAAGAAAAAAAGTTGCAATATTTAATATTTTTAAGGTCAATTAATTTATTTCTCAAATAGTAACGACGCTATTTGCTTGTTTTGCAATACGCAAGGTTGCGTCAATAATACCAAAATCAAAAATACAAAATTTTACTTATAATTTAGAATGTAATTATTTTGTTGCGAGAATAAACTCAAATATTTCATTAGAAATTTTGCCCGACGCGATCAGAAAAATCGCCTGTTGCATTATTTGCTCTAATTGCAATAATTTTCACTAAAAATCGAATTTACGTGAGTAATGTCATTATATTACTATGTGAGATTCCAATGAAAAGTAAGCTACTTTTTTTACTGCTGCTGGCAGTGCTAATTATTTCTTGCGATGATGATAAGCCAGCTGCTCCCAGCGACGACAACGCGGGCAAGTTATATGTGAAGTTTATCAATGAGGCTGCTTCTGAATACGACATATCGGTAATACAAATTCGGGCGTTGGGTCTCGTTACAGAAGGCGAAAATCCTACTGGAGATTGGAGCGAGAATTTGCTACGCAATGGAGAAGTAATAAAGCCGGGTCAGTACAAATATTTTTATTTAGACATACCGAATCGCCATTGGAGCAAGGCTCGGATTGGCGTTTACAGCAGTCAAGGCTCTACTATTATGCTTCACGAGCAGTCGGGGTTTAATGTAGCTTTTCCCGTTACAAATATTACGCATTGGGGAAACGATAAGCGAACAGTCCGTGCTGCTGTGGCATATAGCAGCAGCGAGCAAATGATATTAGTTCAATCTTGGAGCGATTGGGCAGGCATAGAAGATTGATAGCCTTCCAATTGGCTTTGTGAGATGTGGTTTGTTGTTGGGAGGAGGAGAAGCTACTTTCGATAGTTATCAGGTGGCGAGTGTAGATAGAGCAAACGCTTGGATAACATTTGCCTTTGCTGTCCAAGCGTCTCTTGTTTTTGTTAGAAAATCTATTTTTTAGAGAATTTTATAACTCCTTTAGGTGAGCCAACATAAGCAGAGCCGTCGGGCGCAATCACTATGCCGGAGTAATGATTATTGTAAATTAATTCATCTGGTCCAACTTTCTTTTGGAAAGCTGTCTGCCCCGAGCTAGCATTAACAGCGGTAAAATACCACCC
>JAKIZN010000361.1 GCA_022708005.1 Bacteroidota bacterium
CTCTCGTGAAATTGCCTACCCGTTAGAGTCATTATTGCCGCAGCCAGCGACGGAAAAGAGTCCGAATGGGCATAAATTATATTTTTCGAAGGTAATTCCTTTTTAATATATGGATTGCCAAAAATAATGATATAGGCCTTTCTACCACTTGCAATTCCATCGACTATTTCGACTAATTTTTCGGAAAGCTCGATAGAACCTTGGTAAGCTCTGCCTCTCGCAAAAATTGCAAAAATTATAAAATCTGCATCGGACACTCCTTGCTTAAATCTATCAATTTCATTGGCATCTATCGAAGTATCGATATAGCCGAAATCGCAGTCGTTCTCTGTTGCTTGCGCTAGCATAGTAAAAAATCTCGAAGCTGCTTGCATATCAACATCATTTTGCAATATTGCAAACGCCGCAAACTGTTTGCTTGTGTCTATTGGCAGCGATTCAAGCGGGCAGCGAGAAACAACGCCTCCGATAGCGGCTTGGAGTGCCAAATTCAAGTGCTTAATCCATGTATTTGGTGCAGCCTCTGGCTTTGCAAAACTTGGTATCAGCCCGCAAAATCGTTTCAGAGCGTATATTTTTTCGACAGATTTAATAGCTTTTTGGCGAAGTTGTGGAGAGCGTCGCAGTTCATCAGCTAATCCGTCAATAGCTTCGTTTGGCTCGCGCGGCATAAGCGCTATATCATTGCCTGCATCGAGTGCCATAGTTGCAATTACATTGGACGCATATTTATTTGCAACAGATTCCATATCAAGGGCATCGGTCAAAACAATCCCATCAAACCCCATCTTACCTTTTAATACGTCGCCGATTATTATTTTAGATAGCGATGCTGGAAGGTCTGGGTCAAGCTGCGGAACGAGCAAATGCCCGACCATGATAGATTTTACGCCGCAATTAATCGCTTCGCGAAAAGGCACAAGCTCTATCGATTGGAGTTCGCTCAGGCTTTTATCTAAAATCGGAAGTTCGATATGCGAATCAGTTGCAGTGTCCCCGTGTCCCGGGAAGTGCTTTGCGGAGGCGACGGCTTTTTCCGATTGACTGCCATTGATATAAGCGTTTGAATGCTCTGCTACCAACGCTGGCTCGCTGCCAAACGAACGTATGTTGATGATGGGATTGCGCGGATTAGAATTTATATCGCAAACAGGCGCCAAATTCCAATCTATACCTAACTCTTTAGCTTCTTTAGCAATAGCAGAGGCTACTTTGCGAGTCATATCTGCATCTTTGCCAACTCCCAACGCCAAAGCATGCGGAAAAGATGTTCCATCTTCGAGTCGCATTTGCAGACCATTTTCAAAATCTGCCATAAAAATAAGCGGGACATTGCTGATAGACTGCAAATGCTCTATCATTTGCTTTACAATTTTTGTATTGCCTTGAAAAACGCAGAAGCCGCCGATGCCTTTTCTAATCAGCCCAATAACTTGCTCATAATACGAATTATCATCGAAAAACTTATCAGTATCGATTCGGGCTACAACGCATTGAGCCGCTAATTCTCTATTAGACCAATTTTCAATTTTTTGCATACTAATCCGCTATAGTTAAATCATCGCCTTCAAATTTCTTAATCAGCTCGCGAATATTATCTGGTATCCTTTCGGATTTAAAAGTTTTTTTATCTAAATGGACAAATGCAGATTTCGCGTAAGCCACAAATGCCTTCGATTCGTTCAGCACAATATTTTCTATCACGAAAGAAGAGTTTTTTATAGACTTCACCCGCGTAAGTATTTCGTAGCTTTGAGTAAATCTAAGTGGCAAATAATAATTTATTTTAGTTTCGACCACCATTATAGGAAAATCTTTGCTTATAGTATGCGGGTGCATAGCTATGCCTACATTTTCAAAATAATCGAGTCGTGCATTTTCAAGCCAGTAAAGATATTTGACGTTATGAACCACACCGAACAAATCCACATCGCTAAATTGCGCCCTGCCCGCTGTGGAAAACTTGAATTTAGCTAATTCTTTTTTTAGTTCTT
>JAKIZN010000041.1 GCA_022708005.1 Bacteroidota bacterium
AATTTTTATCTAATAAAGCTACATGGAACGGTAGGGCATCAACGAGCGACTCATTTACTATCTTTTCTATTAAATTGCTCATATAAGTAACCACATATTATAAACCACAAGTTATGCAAAAATAAGAAATTAAATTTATATTAATAGCATAAGTTGCGTTATATTTTAAAATTATATTCATTGTTTTGCGTAGCAGCATAGCCTACCAATAAGATTATTATTGTTTTGGTGTAGCTATTTTATTTCTATAAATTACTCTATAAAAAATACACTATTTAGCATTTTATTCGTTTTAAAAAATTAATATTAATTAAGTTACATTTTCATTTTTTTAGAGGAAATTATGCAAAGTTTTATATTATCTGCAAAGCGTACTCCAATTGGTGCATTTATGGGCAGTCTTTCGTCGCTTTCGGCTCCGCAGCTTGGCAGCAAAGCCATTGCAGCAGCAGTGGAAGCCGCTGGAGTTGCCACGTCGGATATTAACGAAGTGATTATGGGCAATGTGCTAACCGGCGGAGTAGGGCAAGCGCCTGCACGGCAAGCGGCGCACTATGCTGGATTGCCGCGGTCAGTAGAATGTATGACCATTAATAAAGTATGCGGCAGCGGGCTTAAAGCAGTTATGCTTGCCGACCAAGCAATCAGAGCAGGCGATGCTGAACTTATAGTCGCAGGCGGGCAAGAGTCTATGTCGAACGCTCCATATTTTTTGCCAAAAGTTCGCAACGGCTATAAAATGGGCAATGGCGAATTGCTCGATATGATGATTTATGACGGCTTATGGGATGTATATAACCAAATCCACATGGGGCTAATCGGCGAAAAATGCGCCAAAGAGTGTGATTTCCCACGCGAAGCGCAAGATGAATTTGCAATTAGAAGCTACGAGCGAGCATTAGCGGCACAGAAAAACGGCTATTTTGATGATGAAATTGTTCCAGTTGTTACTATTGGACGAGACGCCGCTACAGTTAGCAAAGACGAAGAGCCAGAAAGAGTTAAATTTGAAAAAATACCGTCGCTGAAACCAGTATTTATAAAAGATGGCACAGTAACAGCGGCGAATGCGTCGTCAATTGACGATGGCGCTGCTGCTCTGCTTGTCGCATCGGAAGGATATGTTAGCAGGACGCAAGCGAAGCCTATTGCAAAAATCATTTCGCATATATCTTTTGCCCACGAGCCAGATTGGTTTACAACCGCGCCGGCTGAAGCTATCCGCAGAGTTCTGTCGAAGGCGAATATGAAAGTCGATGATATTGATTTATTTGAAATTAACGAAGCATTTGCCGTTGTGCCAATGCACTCCGCAAGGAAGCTCAACATACCTTACGAGAAGATAAACGTCAATGGCGGCGCCATATCGTTGGGGCATCCTATCGGAGCGTCGGGAGCGAGGATTTTGACCACTTTAATATATGCTCTAAAGCGACTTGGCAAAAAATACGGCATCGCATCGCTTTGCATCGGCGGCGGCGAAGCTAACGCAATGATAATCGAAATGTTATAAATCTAAATAATGAAAAGCTAGGCTTTAAGTGGCTGTCTCATAAGGTAACAGGCGAGAATGTCGGTATTCTCCAGATGTCCTACACCTCGAAGGTGTAGGACATCTGTTTTTACGGTCTGAATCAGGATTACAAGATTATAGGATTATCAAGATTGTTTTCGCCTACCATTCAAATTTCTTCCTTTCTTATCCTATTAGTCCTTTAATCCAGAAAATCTTGATTCAGACAAATAATACCTCAGAAAATATTGCCCATTGAATTATTATGGCACGCTTTTTTCTTTTATTATTTTGCTTATGGTAAATATAAATAAAAGAATATGAGAATTAAAAAATTCATAGCAGCAAACATCAAAGAAGGCAAGGCACTTGTATTTAAAGAGCTTGGCGATGATGCTGTGATTCTGTCGAGCAGAAATTCCAAAAATCCTGCAACAGGCGAAGACTACATAGAAATAGTCGCGGCAATCGATGAATCGCCAAACGCTTCAAAGCCGTCAGCGATTATCCCATCGCGCCGAGAAGCTGCCCACATCGAACACATCCACGAACCGATAGTTCAAGCCGATAGCAAGATATTCGACGAAATATTTGAATTGAAAAATATGCTTTCGAGCATACAATCTCATATAAAATATAAGCATTCAGGCTCTTTATCGCCAAATTTTGCTAAAATATATAAAGTTTTAATAGAAAATGAAATTCCAGAGCAATTAGCTCTTGAAATTGTCGGCAAAGTAGCATCTATAAATATTAATGCAGAATATTCTACAGCGCTTGGCTATGCAAAAGATATTTTATCGGATAAAATTGTCGTTGCACAGCCAATAAATGAACTCGCAAAGCAAAAAGTAGTTATGTTTGTGGGCAATACCGGCAGTGGCAAAACATCTACTCTTGTTAAAATTGCTGTGGTATGCAAGCTGCTGTTAAACGCGAATATTTTAATAGTTTCTGCGGATACTTACAAAGTGGGCGGAGCCGAGCAATTGCAGACTATTGCATCGATTACTGGTATTTCATTCAAAGCGGTTTATTCGCCACAAGAGCTAGCAAGCGAACTCGAAAGCGAGAAAAGCCGCGATTTGATTTTGATAGATACAACGGGCAGAAGCCAAAATAGCTCGGAGTGCGTAAGCGAGATTAAATCTTACTGCGATGCTGCCAAGCCAGATTTAGTATATTTAGTTTTAAACGCCACAACGTCGGCAGCCACTGCAAAGCAAGTTATCGAAAAAATGTCTTTTGCGTCTATTTCATCGGTAATATTGAGTAAAATTGATGAAGCTGCCACTTTGGGCGGAATTATGTCGGCTCTGATAGAACTAAAAATGCCAATTTCGTATATCACTAACGGTCAGAAGATACCTGATGATATTGAGCCAGTTGAAAAGCTGGCACTAATTGATTTAATGTTGGCAAAGCAGAGCATAGCGGATTAATTATTGGGAGTTGTTCTAATGGTAAGCGAGGGAGTTGTCAAAACGCCGTTTGTTATGGCTATCACAAGCGGAAAAGGAGGAGTAGGAAAAAGCGTATTGGCGTCCAATATAGCTTATGCTCTTTCACTGCTTGGCAACAAAGTGTTGCTATGGGACGCTAATAGGGGATTTCCTAATTGCCACTTGTTGCTCGGAGTTGATCCGCCAATTCGCTTAAGCGAAGTATATCGCGGGCTGGTTAGCGTAGAAAAAGCCGTGCATAACATAAGCAATAGCAATTTATACTTGCTGTCGGATATTCCGGGCGGCGGTATGAATTTAGACGATGAGACATTGAATTTTTTAGATGTTTATAAAGATTTGCTGTTGGAAACTGATTTTGATGCAGTAATTATTGATTCGCCCGCGGGCTATAACGAAGCTACAATTGAAATAGCAAATGTGGCAGACGAAATACATATAATGATAACTGATGAGCCAACTTCGCTGCTCGATGGCTATGGATTAATAAAGTTATTGAAGGAATTTGTTCCGCAAAATAAGTTGAAAATATTAGTGAATAACGTTATTGATTTTGAAGATGGCAGCGATGTATCGCATAAATTGAATTTAGCAACTGATAAGTTTCTGGGCTTTTCCATAGAGGTAAGCGGGCTTTTTCCATATAGCAGAGCTGTCAGGCAATCAATTATAAAGCAGGAGTTATTTGTCGAAATAGAGCCAGAGGAGGAAATAAGTAAATCAGTTATAAACTTTTCTCAAAAAGTTCATAACAAATTAATTAAGGACAAAATTATTGAATATACAAGCTAATTGACAGAAATAGATAGGTGATAGCTATAGGTTACTACTATTAAATAAATATATACTACTTATAATAATATTATATTAAAAACGTAAATCAATTGAGTAAAAATATTGAATTATGGCAAGCGAAGAAAAGAAAATATTGACACCGGAGGAGAAAAAACGGGAGAAAGAACTGCTGGAAAAAGAGAAAGCGGAAAAGGCTAGAATTGATAAAATGCAGAAGGAAAAAGCGCATCGCCGAAAGTTAAAAGAAAAGCGATTGAAGGCAGAAAAGAAAAGAGAAATCAAGCGAATCAAAACTCTTGTTAATCTTCCGTTTAAGCTGTTATTGCACATATCATTGCTAATAACGATGTTTTTAGCAATTGTGCTTTATTTCTGGATAGAGTTGGATATAAAAACAACTTTGCTATATCTATTTTTTATTTTCTCGCTTGTGTATTTCGGTGTTGGCGGAGTGATGGTCGCTGTTTTCTATTTGCTTGGTGAGGATAGAAAGAAAGAATTAGAAGAAGCTAGAAGGCTCGAACAGCAAGCACTTCAGTTAGAGGAGCAAAGGTTGCTTCAAGAAGAGGCACTGAAATTAAGTGAAATAGAAAGAGATATAGCCGAAAGAAAGAGCGGATCTATGAAATCGAAAGAATTGCTCCCAGAGCAAGCGATGCCAGAGAGCATTCCAGATAGCGGCGAAGAGTTAGAGCCGCGATTGCTCGGCGAGTCGGCGCCTTCTTTATCCGATCCTTTTAATCAAGACTTTAGCGAAATGTATCCAAATGATTTAGCCGAAGAGCAGGCGATGCCAATCGGTAGCGGTGAGCCGCACGCCGAAGAATTAAGTGCCGCAGAATATTTTGATGAGATTATGTCGCCCAATTTTGAAACAAACTTAAACAAACAATAATTAAAAATGGCAGTAAGTGGCAGAAAATTCAGAACATATAAACAATACACAATCAACTGATCCGCAAGCAAAGATTAATCTAGTTTGGGAGAGCTTTGCAAGCAATCGAGATGAAAGCGATAAGCATAAGCTAATGCTGCATTATATGTGGTTGGTGAAATATGTGGCAAGGCAAACGTCTTTGCCAGCCAACACAATCCTCGGAGATGAGGATTTTATCCATATAGGCATATTAGGCTTGGGCGAAGCCATCGATAGGTTCGATATAGCTCGCGGGGTGAAGTTTGAATCTTATGCTATACCGCGAATAAGAGGTATTATTCAAGATGAGTTGCGAAAGTTAGATTGGCTATCTCGATCTACCAGAAAAAAAGCACATACATTTTTGCAGGCAAAAGATAGCTTGAGCAGCGAGGTGGGCAGAGAAGTTTCTGTTGAAGAAGTTATGGACAAACTAAACGTAGCTCCAGAAAAATATCAATCTTATTTGCAGGCTGTTGCTGATGCCAAATCTTCGTTATCTTTGACTGAACCCACTCAAACTATTATAAATGAAGATAATGAAGAATATGACTTGATTAATGAATTGCCCGATACAGAGCAAGAGAATTACTTAACTCAAATTGAAAGTGCAGAGCGAATCACTTATCTAACCAATTATCTGCAAAAATTAAATGAAAAGAAAAGATTGGTGATGACGCTTTATTACTACGAAAATTTAACATTTAAAGAAATTGGCAATGTGCTTAACGTTTCGGAAAGCAGGGTTTGCCAAATACATACGCAAGTGCTTTCAGATTTAAGGGTCAAGCTAAAAGAATATGAAAACGCTTGATCCAAAGATATGGCGAAAATTAAATAATCTTACGGAACTGCCGACAATTCCTACTGTAATGTCGCAAGTATTGCTCGCATTAGATAATCCAAATTTGAGTGCCAAAAATTTAGCTTCGATAATAGAGCGAGACCAAACGCTTACGGCAAAAGTTTTGCGAGTGGCTAATTCACCATTCTACGGTTTCGCAAGACGTATTTCGACTATCGACTTAGCCGTCGTTATACTTGGCACAAACACACTTAAAGAAATAGTGATGAGCCTTTTGGTGCAAAAGTTTTTCTCCCGCTTGAGTAAAACTATGTTTGATGTAAAAAGTTTTTGGAACTACTCGCTGTTTTGTGGGGCATCGGCAAGGCTTTTGGCAAGGAAGTTAGGTTATAAGTTGGCGGGCGAAGCGTTTGTTGCAGGCTTGATGCACGATTTAGGCATTTTAATTATAGTAGAAAATTTTCGCAAGCAATTCGGCGAAATCAGAAAGCTCCAGCGCGTTATGGGATTTTCATTAGCCGATGCAGAAATGGCTGTGCTACGAGCAACTCATGCGGATATTGGGCAATGGCTTGCTGAAAGATGGAATTTGCCACCGCGGCTTTGCAATGCAATTAAAAATCATCATATTAACTATAAAAAACTATTGCCCGAAGAAGCAAACTCGGCTGCGGCAGACGATGTGAATTTTAGCGAACTCGCAGAGCCGCTGACGGCAATAGTATCGCTATCGGAATGGTTCGCACAGGAAATGGGCTATAAAACTTGGGACGCAAAATCTGCCAAGCCGGATTATTACCTATCCCGCGAAATATTTGAAGATTTGTCCGAAGAAGATATTTTGCATCCGGATAGTGCTTTTGAACTACTCAAAAAAGAAATGGCAGAAGAGTATCAGAAAGCATCGCTAATTTCGGATTTGCAGATGCGGGCATAGTAAATCCTGCTACTCATCACAGTTTCGCTTGGCGGCGAACTATCTGACGCTAAAAAATAACAATAATATGCGGGCTAATTTGTCATTTTATAAGGTAGAAAAAAGTAAAGGCAAAATAATGGAATATGTGCAATTAGTGGTCTTGGGGCTATCGGCTTCGCCTGCGGCAAGCAACGCGTATGCTTTGATATTGAAGGAAGTTGAAGGGGAGAGACGGCTGCCGATTATCATTGGTGCTTTCGAGGCGCAAGCTATTGCTATTGAAATGGAAGGAGTAGCGCCGCCACGACCAATGACGCATGATTTAATCAAAAATCTTTTTGATCAGTTAGGTGCGACCCTTTCGGAAGTAGTGATTTCGGATCTTGTCGATGGCACTTTTTATGCAAAGTTAGTGTTTCACGAACTTGGTCTGGAAATAGATGCTCGCCCAAGCGATGCAATTGCTATTGCGGTGCGGTGTGCTTGTCCGATTTTTATCAATCCAGAAATATTAGACGAAACCGCAGTTTTGCCGCAGGGCGAAGAAAGCAAAGCGGATATGGAAGACGACGAAGAGAAAAGCGAAATAGAGAAAATTATGGAGAAATCCAAGCCTACGGCGGCGCAGCCTAAAACTCGTGCCGAAGCCCTGCAACAGCAATTAGATAAGGCAATCGACGACGAGGATTACGAGAAAGCGGCAAAATTAAGAGACGAATTGAAAAAAATATTAGAAAGTTCTTAAAAAAATGTTTTGAAATTTCGAGCAAAATACTTATTTTTGTAGTTCGAATTTATGCCGGGGTAGCTCAGTTGGTTAGAGCAATGGAATCATAATCCATGTGTCGGGGGTTCAAATCCCTCTCCCGGTACGAAAGAAATTGCTTGCTATTACATTTAGCAGGCATTTTTTGTTTTTATGGGGATGTTTCCGATTATCTCAAATAATGCAATAAAAACTTTGTCTGAATCAGGATTTCCAAGATTAAAGGATTAGCAAGATTATTGTCGCCCTAAATTATTCATTAGAAACTCTAACTGAATGCGTATCCGTAAGGAAATATTTGGCTTTAAGATGTCCTACACCTCGAAGGTGTAGGACATCTGGAAAAACAGCTAATAGACAATGGAAAAGTTCCTAATGAATGATTTGGGTTAAAGGACTTACAAGATTATTTTCGCCCATTATTCAATTTTATTTCTTTCTTATCACGGTAATCATATAATCCTGAGAATCCTGATTCAGACTGTAAAAAAGATGTCCAATATCTCGAAGATGTAGGACTGTCTCGTCATAGAAAAATCCCCCCTCACCCCATTCTTAATTTGAATAGCTCGTCTTTGCGGGATGCAAGTTCGGTTTGACGACGCAAAAGTAAGTCGATTTGGTTATCGTCGGCAGTGGCTATTTTTGATTTGATTTCAAGCATTTGCAGCTCTATCGTTCTAAGCTCTAATCGAGTGAGCGCATCGTTAATCAAAGATTTCCTGTTGACTTCGGTAATTGCAGCATCGAGCTGCTTCCAATTATCGCTTGGGCTCTCGTCCGCAATGAGAATATCTATCAGACATTGCGTAACTTTCGGCGAAACGGCTTCACTCTCTATAAGCGTTTGAATTATATTGAGTTCATCTGAATATTCGGAGATAATAGAAAAAAGAGTTTTGCCAGTATCGCTCACAAATGTTGATTCGTTGACGTTCATCTCAAGTATTAAACTAAAATATTTGGGCAAGCTGAGCGCGACTTTGAGCAACAATCTTTCTTCTGGCAGCAGTTCGCTCATGTCGATAAATATATCATCGGCGCTGTCTAGGTAGTCGGCAAAATCTTCGTTTGCGTCAGTTGTGGCTATGCTTTGTCCGCCGTCTTCCTCGCGGTGGCTGCTTGCTGCTGCCTTTTCTATTGTGCCTTTTTCTCGATAGATAATTTTAATTTGGCTCTCGGATAGGTCAAGCAGCGAAGCGAGCTGCGAAATAAGAAAATCATGCTGCAACCTATCTTTTACCTTTGTAATCAGCGCTAGCAAACTTCTCGCGATATTGGCTTTTGCAGCTGGCGAATCTGGATTTGCATTCAGCATTTTTTCAGCTAAATATTCCAAAAAGCCTTTTGCGTCTTTAATCCTCGCTTCAAATGTCTGTTTGCCGTGATTTCTTATGATGCTGTCGGGGTCTTCCCCTGCTGGCAGAGTGGCTATTCTAAGGTCAAAGCCGTTTTCTAATGCCAATTCTATAGCCCTATCTGTTGCTTTGCTGCCCGCTTGGTCGGAATCAAATACAAGATAAATTAAATTTGTATATCGCGACAGTAGCTCCAATTGCTGTTTAGTGAGCGCCGTGCCCGAAGACGCGACTACATTTCGTATTCCCGCTTGATGCAAGGAAATCAAGTCGGCATATCCTTCTACGATTATAGCACACTCTTCATTCCTTATCGCATTTTTAGCTTCGAAAATTCCATATAGCACTCTACTTTTGTCATAGACTATCGATTGGGGCGAATTTATATACTTGGGCTGATCTGGTTCGTCAGTTATTTGTCGGGCGCCGAACCCGATGACTCTGCCGAGAAAATCACGGATTGCAAACATAGCCCTGCCTCTGAACCTATCGTATTTCTTGCCGTCGTCGCGGACTACCATAAGCCCCGATTCTATTATAATATCTTCGCTAAAGCCAGCTTTGAGCAATTCATTTTTCGTTGCATCGAAAGAATTCGGCGAAAACCCAAGTGCAAAAGACTTGATTGTTTCGGCAGAAAAATCTCGCTTTCTGAAATAATCCAACGCGGCTTTCCCGTCGGCAGAATATAAGCTCTTATAATATAGTCCAGCAGCAACATTTAGCACTTTGAAAACTTGCTCGGCTGTGGAATCTTTGCTGCTTGCGGCTTGGGAAGATTTTATTTCAATATGATATTTTTTTGCAAGATATTCGACTGATTCGTAAAAATTAAGCCCTAAATAATCTTTTAAAAAAGTAAAAATATTGCCAGATTTTTTGCAACCGAAGCAATGATACACTCCCATGCTTGGTTGCACCGAAAAAGATGGCGTCTTTTTATCTTCGTGAAACGGACATAGCCCAACATACCGGTTGCCCGCTTTTTTCAATCGGACATAC
>JAKIZN010000042.1 GCA_022708005.1 Bacteroidota bacterium
CTTCTATGGGAATGAAAACCGCTCTGCTGACTATGTCTTTTCATACCATAGGAAGACCATCTTGCAATCCGTCTATCGGCGGCACGGCAAAGGGACACCTTGTTAAAGAAATTGATGCCCTCGGCGGAGTAATGGGCGTGCTTGCCGACCAAGCAGGCTTGCTTTTCAAAATGCTGAACCGCTCCAAAGGTCCAGCCGTTTGGTCGCCACGAACGCAAATAGATAAAGATTTATACCCAATCTACGCTTATAATTACCTTAAGCGAGTGAAAAATCTTACATTAATTCAAGGCGTTGCAGATGAAGTATTGCTCAGCGGAGATAGCGTGGCGGGCATCAAAACAAGCTCTAACGAAACTCTGCTTGCAAAAGCTGTAATACTTTGCGCTGGCACGTTTCTCAATGGAAAAATGTTTGTAGGGTTAGAGACTACAATAGGCGGTCGCTACGGCGAACCATCTGCAGATAAAATTTCGGCTATGCTCGAAAGTGTCGGATTGCAAAAAGGAAGACTCAAGACTGGCACTCCGCCAAGAGTTTTCGCAGAATCAATTGATTATTCAAAAACTTCGCTTGCCGATGGCGATGAGTTCCCCGAACCGTTTTCTTTCAAAACTAAAAAAGTGAAAAACTTGATGATGTGCTACGCTTCGGAGACTAACCAAACAACGCATGATATTTTGCGAACTGGATTTGACCGCTCTCCGATGTTTACTGGAAGAATAGAGGGGATAGGTCCGCGATATTGTCCGTCGATTGAAGATAAAATTGATAGATTTGCCGAAAGGAATACGCACAAAATATTGCTCGAACCTGAAGGGCTAAACACAAGCAGCGTCTATGTAAATGGCTTTTCGACAAGTCTGCCAAAAGATGTTCAAGAAAAAGGTTTGAGAACAATCGCCGGACTCGAAAATTGCAAAATAAAACGATATGGATATGCAATAGAATATGATTACTTTTTCCCATATCAATTGAATTTCACATTAGAAACAAAGCCCATTTCAGGACTTTACTTCGCGGGACAAATAAACGGAACATCTGGCTACGAAGAAGCTGCATCGCAAGGTTTGATGGCGGGCATCAATGCCGCACTAAAAATCAGAGGCGAAGGCGAGTTTACTTTAAAGCGTTCCGAAGCATACATCGGCGTCTTGATTGACGACCTGATAAATAAAAACACAGACGAGCCTTATAGGATATTTACATCGCTTGCGGAATATAGGCTGCTGCTTCGTCAGGATAACGCAAGGCAGAGGCTAATGAAATATGCTGCCCGCTATGGATTGGTTTCACGTGAAACATACGAAAAAGTGTTGCAAGACGAGCAAATAGTCTCAAGGGCATTAGAGCAAATAAAACAAATAAAGCTAAAAGCAAACGTTGCAAATCCGTATTTGGCAGAGGTAGGGGAGAACGCTATAATCGATGCGACTTCGCTTTTTCTTTTAGCAAAAAGAGACCGAACTGATATTGGGTATTTGCTGAATTTGCTCGAAAGCAAAAATACCGATATATTGAAAATCCTTGCTGACGAAAAGTTGCTCGAGCAGCTCAGAATAGAAATTAAATATGATGGCTATATAGATAGACAAAAGAAAGAGGTAGAATACTTTTTGGAGAACGAATCGAAGTATATACCAAAATCTATTGACTACAGCAAGCTAACTTCGCTATCTAAAGAGGCTATCGACAAGCTAAATAAAATACGTCCAGCATCGCTTGGGCAGGCTTCGAGAATAGCAGGCGTATCGGCTGCTGATTTATCCGTTATTTCAATTTATTTAAGGTGAAAAAGTTCCACGTGGAACAAATTATGAAAATTGTGATAGTTGATAGTGCGAGTATTATTGGCGAAAACCTTGCTAATGCTATTTCGAGAGAGATAGAGTGCGAGCTTTCGCTGCTTTCTATAGAAAAGCCCAATAATAATATCGCGTATGAATGCGATTGGATTATGCTCGATAGCTGGGATAAAAAATCGCTCAAAAAGCATGTGATAGCAAGCAAACCAGATGTTTTAATCAATTGCCTTGCCTTAGAAGGAAAAGAGCTATGCGAAGAAAATAGGAATAATGCGTGGAATATCAATGTGGATATTAACAGCACGCTTATTTCCGCTGCAAAAATCTGCGAATCGCACTATATTACTTTTTCCAATGAAGCGATATTTGGTAATAGCCGAGGTCCTTATTCGGAAGATGATAGCGTCAATGCTAACTCTTACTATGCTAAAAGTATGCTCGCAAGAGAAAATTCCTGCAAGACAGAATTAGAAAAATATACAGTTTTTCGGCTAACGGAGCTGTTTGGCTATTCGAGTTTTGGAAAAATTGACTTTGTCTCGAAGCTCATCGTGCTGTTTGAAGCGGGGATAGATATGGAAATTTCAAATTCTTATTATACTAATCCAGTCTTTGCAACCGACGTTGCCGATGCGGTAATTAAGGCTTTCGAACGACAAAAATATGGCTTTTTCAATCTTGGCGGCGCCGATTATCTCAATAGATTTGAAATTGCTGTTAAAATCGCAAATGCGTTCGGATTTGAAGAAGATATGATAATAGAAAGACCAGCTGAGAGCATCGTAAAAATGGGGCTTGCCGCCTTGAAAGCAGAAACTGATTTGAGAATTAATTTCTCGAAGTTTGAAAACGCTCTTGCCGCCTTGAAATTCAGCATGGACTTTAATAATAATTTGAAATATTTATAATATATTCGTAAATTTTATATATTTTTGTTGGTTAGTGTGTCGTTTTTTAGAGAATTTTATGTTAAAACTTGATTATAAACGTGCCGTAGAAATATTAAATGGAATGAAAGGTAAGAGCATCGCTGTGATTGGCGATGTTATGCTAGACCGTTACTTTTGGGGGTCGGTCTCGCGGGTATCGCCCGAAGCACCAGTGCCAGTTATAGACATTGAAAACGAAACATATCATTTAGGAGGCGCTGCCAACGTTGCTGCCAATTTGAAAAGCTTAGGAATTGAGCCTTATTTGTGCGGCATAATTGGAAATGATAGAAGCGGAGGCTCGTTTATAGAAATAGCAAAATCTTTGGGCATTAATACCGATGGATTATATAAGGATAGTGATAGACCGACCACTGTTAAAACAAGGATTATAGGCAATAATCAGCAAATAGCAAGGCTCGATAGAGAGGTGCGAGCTTCGATTAATGCCGAGGCAGAGCAATTCATCTTGGATAAAATTAAAGATATAAAAGGGCTGAACGGCATAATCTTTGAGGATTATGATAAGGGCGCTATATCGAAATCTCTGATTGATACGCTATCCCAATATGCAAAATCCCAAAATATACCGATATTTGTCGACCCTAAATACTCGAACTTCTTTTATTATAATGGAGTAACGCTTTTTAAGCCAAATAGAAAAGAGGCTGAAAAGGCTCTGAATTGCGAAATTCGCAATAGAGAGGACTTGCTCAAATCAGGCAGGGAATTGCTCGATAGGCTTCAAGCAGAAAATATATTGATTACGCTTGGCTCCGAAGGCATGATGCTGTTTAGCAATAACGGCGAAGTAGCGTCAGTCCCAACTCGTGCGAGGAAAGTCGCAGATGTATCAGGCGCTGGCGATACGGCTATTGCTACTCTTTCCGCTGCCTTCGCGGCAGGCGCCAGCATATCAGAAGCCGCAACGCTTGCTAACTATGCGTCTGGAGTTGTCTGCGAAGAGCCCGGTATTGTATCCGTTGAGCCAAAAGCATTGCTCGAATCTGTCAAACAAAGCGAGAATTAAAATGCTGGTAGAAAAGAATACTATGGCTAATCTGTGCGATGAACTCAGAACGCAAGGGAAAAGGATAGTTTTTACCAATGGCTGCTTTGATATTTTACACTCGGGACACACATTTTATCTTGACGAAGCTCGGAAGTTAGGCGATGTGCTGATTATCGGGCTTAATAGCGATGAATCTGTCAAACGATTGAAAGGCGAAGGCAGACCCGTTAATAACCAAAGCGATAGGCAGAGAGTGCTTTCGGCGCTCAAAGCTGTGGATTTCGTCGTATTTTTCGACGAAGATACGCCGTTTAATTTGATAGCCGCCCTAAAGCCAGATTGCTTAGTCAAAGGAGGCGACTATACCCAAGAAACCATCGTCGGAGCGGATATTGTCCAAAGCTATGGGGGCGAAGTTGTTACTGTGCCACTTGTCCCGAATAAATCCACGACTAATATAATCAACAAAATGAAGCTATAATTTGCAATGAAAACTGTAAATATATTTATGCTGTTAGTGCTGCTGCTGTCTTGCAGCGGTAAGAAGGCTGTCGATAATATTGATATTGAGCCAATTGTTCAGAGCAAACCCGCCGCTGAACAAGCCAAAACAAAGGAATATACTGTTAAGATAATCCGCCAATTCCCGCACAACGGCGAATCTTACACTCAAGGATTAATGCTTTATGACGGATTTCTCTACGAAAGCACTGGCTTGAAAGAGCATTCCACACTGCAAAAGCTCGATATAAATACCGGCAAGTTATTGCAAAAAGTAAAGTTAAGCGACGATTATTTTGCTGAAGGAATTGCTGAATGCAAAGGCAAAATATATCAATTAACTTGGCAGGACGGTACTTGCTTTGTTTATGATGCAAAGAAATTGCAGAGAATACGCAACTTTTCTTACTTTGGCGAAGGCTGGGGGCTTGCTTATGACGGCGAAAAGCTGTTTATGTCCGACGGCTCTTTTGTAATAAAAATGCTCAATCCAGACGATTTTTCTTTGCTTGGCTCGAAGTCAATAAGCTATGAAAATGGACGTGCAGTATATGATATTAACGAACTTGAGTTTGCCGACGGATATTTGTATGCGAATATTTGGCAGGAAGATAGAATTGTCCAAATAGATACGGCGACGAGCAAAGTGGTGGGAATCATAGATATTTCGCCCCTTCGTGATATAGTTAGCAAAATAGGGCATAGCGAAGTTTCCAATGGAATCGCTTATATCCCAGAAAAGAAGACATTTATTTTGACGGGTAAATATTGGCAATTATTTTTTGAAGTAGAGTTTGTCGAAAAGAAGCGGTAATTGCTAAATTTAGCTCTAAATCAAATTAACCCCAAATAATTATTAGGAACTATAACTGACTGCGTATCTGTAAGAAAATGTTAGGTTTTAAGATGTCCTACACATTCGAGGTGTAGGACATCTGGGGAATAGCGAATAGACGATGAAAAAGTTTCTAATGCATTATTTGGGATTAAAAAGCAGCGGAATTATATCTGTTCCCGCTGCTTTGCAAATGGCTCGTAAGTTATTGCTGGCTTATAAGTTTAGCTCTAAATCGAACATCATCAACATTTTTCATCTTGTCACCGGTTTCTTGCCTTCCTATGAAAGAGAATGAACCTGCAATTTCATTGTTCTGATAAGATGTAATTGTATAGGTGATAAAATTCGCGAAATAATACTCGCCCTGCGTGGGATTAGAAGGCGGCACAATCGATAAAAACGCTTGCCCTGTCGAAAAAGTTCCTACGCTTGTACTTGGTATTACCAAAGTTATCATTTCGCCTGAAGTATTTGCAGCGCCAATTTGCACGGTACTGTTTCCGAGTAGCTTAGCCTGCGCTAGGTTGCTTTTGAAAGGTTTGCCGTCGATTGTTGCGGTCATTTGCCCTAAGCGCAATCCAGAAGCGTCGCTTGGCGAATTGCTATCATCAGAGCAAGATACTAAAAGTAGCATTAATGACGCAATGAGTAATGAGAAAATTTTCATTTAAAACTCCTATAATGTAATCAAATAAATTTTAGAATATCATTCGTTTAAGTTAATAGTTTATTTTGTTTAAACTTATAAATTATTATTTGATAATGTTAAATTAAATTTGAGTTCATTTTGCCGCAAAAAAACGACTTCCATATTTGCCCGCTATGAAGAGTTTTGCTATATTTTCGATGATTACATCAGTGCATACCAAAAATTAAATTACGGGGCTTTATTGAGCTTATAATGAAATTACGAATTTTGCAAGAAAATCATTCGAAAAATTTTAATTGCTCCGTCGCCTTGAAGTATCATTAAGCAAACTAGGCTTTTGGAGTGGCAAATTAGAAGGCTCGAGCAATCGCTGCCGCTCTTGTTGCTTCTGTTTATTGTTCCCAGAATAGCGTTTGGTTTCTTTGGGCACTTCCTTAATAGCACCAAATTCAGATGTCGGATCGTTTTTCCATGGCGAGACGTTTAGCACGTCGTCTCGCGTAATTTTTATATTTCGCACAATCGAGCCGCGTTTGCCAAACGGCTCAAGCAATTCGCCGTTGCGATAAAATTTAATTGCTCCAACATTCCCTTGATTAATAGTAAAAAATTCTGCAGCATTCCAAGTTTTTTCCATACCGGGCAGCATGTATACTTCTTCGCTGCGAAGCCCATCTATCTCGATTTTCAGCCAAGCGGAATCGCGAGCTTTTGCTTGCAAAGTGAGCGAATCTGCCGTCGCGAAATACTCCAAAAGGGAGTTCTCGCTTTCGGTTTGCGATGTATCTTTGGCAGCTTCTTGATAGCTTTGCTTGTGGAAATAATTGCTGGAATCGAAAAAGAACGTAAAATATATCGTAACAACTATGATAAGCGCAACCCCTGCATAAACTAAGTAGTTAATCAAGCTGGGATTGATGCCAGTGCTTACTTTCTTTTTCTTGAATATTTCTGAATAATCAGACGAAATCTCGATTTTCGGATTAGACTGTATTGGCAGTTTTTCGCTTTTTTTTGTCGGTTTTTCCTTTTTGCGCTGAGCGGGCTTCGACTCTGGCGGCGCTTCGTCGCTGCCTTGCTGTTCGTTATCGAATTTTATTTTTGCGTTGCTCGCGATATCTTCCGCGTTCTCGTTTGCGGGTTTCTCTTGTGCGATGTTATTTTTAGTCTGTGGCGAACTGCTTATCTCTGGTTTTGCGTCGTCGCGATAGCTTGCTTTTTCGCTATCGGCAGAGCTTGCTGGCTGGTCAGTAATGTCGATTTCAAGATATTCGCACAGTTTTTTGGTAAATGATTTAATGTATATATCGGGCAAATTGGCTGGCTCTCCGCTCTCGATGGATTGTATGATGTGAGAGCGGATGCTGGTTGCTTGGCTAAGCTCTTGAATGCTAATGCCTTTTGCTAACCTTGCCTTTTTAATTTCGTCGCCAATATTTGCCATGCTTTTTAATATTTTTCTACAAATATAAACTTTTTTTATTTATTATAAAAAAGTTAAAAATGAACACTTTATGAATATCAATATTCGTGCCATTATTGTTTGAAATAAGATGATTTTATAGAAAATTTTTACGGAAATAAATTTGTAACAGCGTAAAAGCAATTAGACTTGACTGTTGAACCCAAATAATTCGTTAGGAACTCTAACTGATTTTCTATCCGTAAGGAAATGTTTGGCTTTAAGATGTCCTACACCTTCGAGGTGTAGGACATCTGGAAAACAGCTAATAGGTAATAGAAAGCTTCTAATGCATTATTTGGGCTGAATATTCTTGATTGCAAGGCTGGCTCTCAAGATAGCGAGCCAGCCTTGCCGCGTTAGATATAGCTTTTATTTGCCCGTAATTTTGGATATTTTTTCTGTCAATTTTGGCAAAATATCGAACATATCTCCGATTAAGCCATAATCGCAGTTTTTGAATATAGGAGCGTCTTTATCTTTATTAATTGCTAATATGTATTTCGAGCCGTTCATTCCAGCTAAATGCTGAATTGCACCAGAAATACCGCAAGCAATATATAAAGTTGGCGATACCGTTTTGCCTGTCTGCCCAACTTGCTCGCTATGCGGACGCCAGCCTGCATCAACTACCGCACGAGATGCTCCAACTGCACCAGAAAGAGTTTTTGCGAGATTTTCGATTAAATAATAATTCTCCGGACCCTTAACGGCTCGCCCACCCGAAACGACAACATCTGCTTCCAAAACGTCGAGCTTGCCTTCGTTTTTCATAACATTAACGACGCTTGCGGATAAATCTTTATCGCTTAGCTCTACCGATAGCTCTTTAAAGTTGGCTGAAACTGGATTTTCGGCAGCAGAAAATACATTTGGACGCAAGGAGAAAACTTTAACAGGAGTTTCTACCGTTGTTTTTGCTACTGCTTTTCCCGCGTAAATTGGCTTTTTGGCGATTATATTATTAGAATCATAATTCAAAGCGATACAATCGGCAACGTAGCCAGCATCTAACTTTACGGCTACTCTTGGAGCTATTTCAAGTCCAGCAGCATTTGCCGCGAATAAGACGCAATCCGCTCCTTCGGCTTTTGCAACTTCTGCGATGATTTTAGCTACAGCCGTTGATGAATGAGCAGTTAGCTTTGCATTATTTACATTTATAATTTCAGATAAGCCATACTTTGCCGCGGCGCCAGCAACGTCATTATTGGAATTGATGACCACGCCAATAGCTTTGGCATTTGCTCCTGCTGCGAGTTGCGATGCAGCTGTCGATACTTCAAGCGATGTTCTCTTCAGAGCGTTATTTGATGTTTCTAAAAAAACTAATATATTTTTCATCTATTTTTCTCCTTAATTAAATAACTTTAGCTTCTTGATTGAGTAGGCGAACAACTTCATCTATGTTTTCGTCGGTTGCTTCCATCACCTTGCCAGCACGAGCTTTTGATGGTATTTCAATAGCTAAGATAGATGTTTTCGGAGTAGTTTTTTCAGCTTCGCGAGTATCGATTGGCTTCGATTTTGCTTTCATAATATCGGGCAGTTTCGGATAGCGTGGGTCGTTCAAGCCTTTTTGAGCGGAAATAATTGCAGGCAATTTGCATGCAACTTGCTCTTTTCCGCCTTCGATATCGCGTTCGGCTTTTACTTCATCGCCTTCGATAGTCAGAGCTGATACAACGGAAACAGAGGGCATTTCTAACATTTCGCCGAGCATTGCGGGAAGTTGCAGCGAGTCATAATCAACGCTTTGCTTGCCGAGCAAAATCAAATCGGGCGATATTTCTTTTGCTACTTTCGCAATATTTGCTACCACATAATATGAATCAGTTGGCTCGTCGCCTTTGATTAACATTGCTTTATCTACGCCCATAGCCAGCGATGTTCGCAAAACGTCAACGTTAGCGTCAGTGCCAATTGTTACTGCCGTAACGGTGCCACCATTTTTTTCTCTTAAGCGGAGCGCTTCTTCAAGGGCAAATTCATCGTAAGGATTGACCACGTATTTCACCCCATTTTGTTCGATTGCCTTGCCACCGCTGCCAACCATTATTTTAGTTGCAGTATCTGGCACTCTTGCCACACAAACTAATATATTCATCGTAATTCCTATATTATTTTACAAATACAAACAATTTACAAATATAAGTATTTTTTTTTATTTTAACATTTATAGAAGACTACAATTTACAAATTTTATCATAAATAATTGCCTATTGAATTATTGGGGCAAATATAGATGGGGCTGTCTCTAATACATTATTTGGAATTATTTTAATCCCGAAGGGATTTTATGTTTGTAGAAAAT
>JAKIZN010000362.1 GCA_022708005.1 Bacteroidota bacterium
TGTTAAAACAAGCTTTACTCGAAATTTGTGGAATAAGGAAATAATCTTGCTCCGAGCGGGGCAGTGTGATTAGCAAGTAAAAATTGGAGCAGCATTTATTATACATTTCGGCAAACTCTGCATTTCTAAACCAAAGAGATAGCAAAAGTTTGCCGAATATTTATCTTATGCGCTGAAACTGCTGATGACTAAATATATCACAACCATTTTCGTTAATATTTTTTTATAACAGCAGACGCAAAACCATGAAACAATTTAATGCCGAGTTTATACTTGGCGCAGCGAGCGAGAAACAGTTCCCAGAAATGAATTTGCCCGAAGCAGCCTTCTGTGGCAGGTCTAACGTTGGTAAATCAACGCTAATAAATAGCATAGTTCTAAACAAAAATATGGCAAAAACCAGCTCGACACCGGGCAAGACTAAAGAGATTAACTTTTTCAATATAGAGGACAAGTGGATATTAGCGGATTTGCCGGGTTTTGGATATGCCGCTATCGGCAAGGAATATCGCGAAAAATGGGCAAACTTCAATTGGAATTATTTGGAAAACCGCGAAAGTCTAAAATTAGTCTGTGTTCTCATAGATTCTCGCCACGACCCAATGAAAACTGATTTGGAAGTTATTGAACGGCTCGAACTTGCCAAAAGAAATTATTTGATAATCCTTACTAAATGCGACAAAATCAATAAAAAAGCTATAGCGGACAGGAAACAGCAATTAGAGTATTTAGTATCGCAATGCAAATATGCCATAGAAGTTTTGCCATATTCTTCTATAAAAAATGATGGTAGAAGCGAGCTAATTGCAATTTTTAAAAAGTACTTAGTTTAATATTATTGTAAAATATTTATGATAGACATCGATAAAAAAATCAAGAGTAGTATCGAGGAGAGCATCGAAGTTAAGAAGCTAACTTTGGAAAAATGCAGTCAAGATATAAAGAGCATAGCTTTACTTTTAGCTAACACTTTGCAATCGTCTAAAAAAATACTGATTTGCGGCAATGGCGGCAGTGCTGCTGATTCTCAGCACATAGCGGCAGAGCTTGTTGTCAGACTCCGCAGCCACGTTAATAGGGTTGCCCTTCCAGCTATGGCGCTAACAGTTGATACGTCAATACTTACTGCTGGCGGTAATGATATAGGCTTTGATAATATTTTTGCTCGGCAAGTGGAAGCATTTGGGCAAAAAGGAGATGCCTTAATTGCAATTTCAACAAGTGGCAATTCCGAAAACGTGCTAAGAGCCGTGCGAAAAGCAAACGAGCTTGGGCTTGCCACCATAGGACTTTTGGGCAAAGATGGCGGAACAATTAAGCCAGCTTGCCAAATGTCCGTAGTTGTGCCGCACAGCACCACAGCGAGAATCCAAGAAAGCCATATTACAATAGCACATATATGGTGCGAAACAATTGAAGAAATACTATTCCCTGAAATGTTTTAGCCTTTAATTTAATTAAAATAAAATATCGAGAGGTTACTTATGCAAGATATTTCAAAAAGCACAGAATGGAGCAAACTCCGCCAGCATCAAGAAGAAATTGGCAAGCTGAAGATGATAGATATGTTCAACGCCGACAATAATCGCTTCGAAAATTTCTCACTAAAATTCGATGATATGCTCTTTGATTATTCTAAAAATATTATAACCGAAGAAACAATTAGGCTGCTCGTTGATTTGGCTAATCGGGCAAATCTAAAAACGAAAATCGAAGATATGTTTTCCGGCAAGCCGATAAACTTCACCGAAGGCAGAGCCGTTTTGCATACAGCGCTCAGGAATAAGTCCGATGCTCCCATAAAGGTAGACGGACAAGACATTATGCTCGGCATCAAAACTGTTAAAAACCATATCAAAGAGTTTGTTGAGGCTGTTCGCTCGGGCAATTGGAAAGGCGTAACCAATAAGCCAATCAAAGATGTGGTAAATATCGGCATCGGCGGCTCTGATTT
>JAKIZN010000363.1 GCA_022708005.1 Bacteroidota bacterium
CATTAAAGGCTTGCCGAAGTTTACAATTTCTCCGGGCTCGGCATATTTTTTAAGTATAGTTGCATCTATTGGCGACAAAATATATGACTTTTGCAAGTTGTCGTCAAGCTGCTTTTTTTGATAATCCAAAGGCTTGATTTCGCTAAGCACAGCGTTATTTGCATCGCTTAGGCTTTTCCGCATAGCAGTTATGCTTTTTTCTACTATGCTAATTTGCCCGTCAATATCGTCTAATTGCTTGGTAGTGGCTGCTGAGTCTTCGACCAATCTTTTGAACCGTTTCCGCTCTCGCTCAAGGTTTGCTTTTTGCTCAAGCAATACGTCGAGTTGTGATTGTATATCCCTTGTTTTCGATTTCACTGCTTCGATGGAAGCATCTATTTGGTATTTCTTCAAGTTTAGCTGCACAGTATCGATAACGGCTAATATATCGCCCGATTTGACAGTGCAACCTTCCTCAAAATTCATCTTTTGTATTTTACCATTTGCTTCGCTTGAAACCATTAACTCTGTGGCTTCAAAATTGCCGTAAGCATCAGCGGCTTTTTCTTGGCTTGAGCATGCTGCGATAAACAGCAAAGCTAAAAACATTGCATAGCGTTTCATATTCCACCTATTTCCCATATTTATTTAATAAATTAATTTTGCTAAATTCGATATTGATTTGCTGCAAAGCTATGTTTATTTCCGACTGGCTCATTTTATTTTGCTCGATAATGTATTCCGTTGCAGTCGCAGTCCCATTTTTTAGCTGGGCAAATTTTTCGTTGCAAATTGCAGTTTGCTCCGATAGTATTTTTTGCTCATAGTCAATGCTTTGCAATAGTTTTTCAATTTCATATTTATCTTTGACTGCGGAAATATTTACATTTCGCACAAAGTCGGCTTTATCGTATTCCACGGCACTAGATTTTATGCTGGCAATTTCAGACTTTCTGGAAGATTTCATCCAGTCGAAAATTGTCCAATTTAGCTTAATTCCTACCATATAATACCCCTGCCAACCTTCCTCTAAAAAATTGAATTGGTTTGGATTGCCATACCCAAACTTTCCAAAAAATCCTATTTTGGGCATAATTGAACTTGTTGCCATATCTTTTGCTTCGTTGTTCAGCGCAATGCTTGCGTCGAATATTCTCATTTCTGGGCGTTCAACCGAAAGTTCGCCGAGTTCGCCTACGTTAGGCATTTCAAAACTGTTCGAATCGATATTTTCGCCAATCCAATACTCTAATGATGCGACTGCGGCAGCCCTATCTTTCTTTAAGCCCTCAATTTTGCTCTCTAATCGTGTAATCTCTATCTCGATAGATTTGCGATTGCTTGGCAGCAAAACTCCATTTTCTACAAGACTCGATATTTGAGTGAGATTGGCTCGCAATGACTCTTGAGATTTTCTGATAAGGTCAATATTCTTGTCTATCATTAGCACGCCAAAGTACAGAGAGTTGATAATCTCATTGAGCTTGTATAGTCTTGCTTCCGTATTGGCATTGTTCAGCTCGAGCAATATTTTCTCAATATCAAGATTATTTTTCGTAATTCCACCGTCCCAAATAGTTTGCGAAAGATTGATAGAAAGCTGATATTGGTCGTTATTCGGCGAGCTGACATTAATGCCGGGCAGCTTAATCGGCAGCGATACTACATCGGATTGATAGCTTGCTGTCCCTTCCAAAGTAAGTTGTGGCAGATAGTTAGTATTTATTGCGTCCGACTCAAGCGAGCTAATCAGCTTATTGGACGAGAAATGCTTTACAAGCGGGCTTCTCTTCCTTGCAAGGCTCTTGCACTCTTCGAGTGTAATTGCTTGGAGCGACAAGGCTGCACTTAAGAACAGCATTACAACAAGCATTTTTTTCATTTTTATATTCCTCCATTTATCAACTGATAGATTTAATCGTTTGGTTAATTTTTGTTAAAAAAAATTGATTAGTACCCAAATATGGCTT
>JAKIZN010000364.1 GCA_022708005.1 Bacteroidota bacterium
TATTTGAGAAAGCGATAAAATGCAAAAGAAATTTTCTAAATACGATAATAGTGGTGGGCATGGCGAAAAAGATCGCTATTTGATTACTTATGCAGATTTGATAACGCTGCTATTAGGGCTATTTGTGATTTTGTATGCTTCTGGGCAGGTAGATACCGAAAAATATCAAGAGCTTTCGTCAGCTTTTTCAAAATATTTTAAAAGCGAACCAGCAAAAGCATTGAACGGCGGGAATGGTCCGCTTGACGGCAGCAAAAAAGCTATCCCAGAGCCAATGTTGCTACCACGAGAACCCAAAAGCTTAGAAGAAGTTGAAGCAGAAACAGAAAAGGCATTATCTTCGTTTGTTTCGCAAGGGCTACTTTCCTTGAAAAGAACTGAATCCGGCATTGTGGTTACTATTTCCGAAAGTCTGCTATTCAATTCTGGCAAAGCAGAAATTCAAGCGAATGGGCTAAAAGCTATAGATTCGCTTTCCAAAGTGCTGCGCTCCGCAAAGCTTTCTATAGCGGTCGATGGGCATACCGACTCTACTCCTATCAAGACTTTTCAGTATGAGTCGAATTGGCATCTATCGGTAGCGCGAGCGTTGAACGTAGCCTATAGGATGATGCGATTAGGCGTGCCAGAAGAAAATTTTGTCATTCGTGGTTTCGGCGACAAGCGACCAGTAGCCGACAACGTTACCGCGGAAGGCAAAATGCAGAATCGACGAGTTGAAATAACTATATCCCAACCCCATCCCGATGCACCAGCCAGCCAAACATCTGAAGAGGAGTAGGACTTTGCAGTGTAAGCAAAATTAAAACTGCGGCACATCTAAAATAGTTTATTTTATCTTGCGTCATAAAAAAAGTTCCCAAATAGCTTGCTACCATTCGAGCAAACTATTAGCTTTGCGAAGTCAAGGGTTAAGAAATTGAAATTCGGGCTATGCTCTTGATAATCATAAATAATGCATTAGGAACTCTATCTGAATGCGTATCCGTAAGGAAAGGTTTAGTTTTAAGATGTCCTACACCTCGAAGGTGTAGGACATCTGGAAAAACAGCTAATAGGCAATAAAAAGGCTTCTATTGCATTATTTGGGATAATAATAAGAGTTATAACATTATATTATGAAACTTTAGTTCCTTTTTATTTTTTACAACATACACCGTCAGGAGTGTTTATGAAATTTAAAAACATATTTGTGGGATTGTTCCTACTTGTTGTTGCGTTTGGCGCAACTGAATTAAAAGCGGGCAAAATGAGCGCTGCAACTATATCGAAATTAGAATATGCAGTAAAAATCGCCAAAGAGCCTAGCGCCCTAACAAAAGCAGAAGAATTGAAATATCCATACTCTATACAAGATAACCAGCTTTTTGTCAACTTACTGCTAAAAGTCAGCGGACAAGAAATTGAAACAACTTTACATAAATTGGGATGCGAAATATTATCGCATACGAAGACTATCTATTTCATCAAAGCGCCAGCCAGCGCATTGGCTCATCTATTAGAATCGCCTTCTATTTACACTATTGAGGCTTCTCAGCAACTTAAAATATCGCTTGACGAAAGCAAAAAAGCTATTAATGCTGAGAATGTCGTTGCCAGTTCTATTACTCCATCAGGGCTACTAGCGGGCGAAGGCGTAATAGTAGGCATAGTTGATACAGGCATTGACTTTACCCATCCAGACTTTTATGACGAAAATGGAACCCGTATTTTAAAATTATGGGATATGCTCGATGCGGAAGGCAGCGGTCCAGAAGGATATGAAAATTATGATTGGGGAAAAGAATATACAAAATCAGATATTGACGAACACCCTGAAGAAATCACACAGATAGATAGAGTTGGGCACGGCACTCATGTTGCTGGAATCGCCGCAGGTGGAGGCAAAGACAAATCTGAATTTAGAGGCGTGGCTTATAATTCTGATTTAATCGTTGTGAAAGT
>JAKIZN010000365.1 GCA_022708005.1 Bacteroidota bacterium
CATCTGGCGATGCAAGTGCAAAAATGGTATGACCTTGCATCATCATCACCATAGCGAAAAATCTTGTCAAATCGAGCGAGGTAAGTCTCGAACCTTGCGATGGATTTGCTGTTTTCACGAGTTCCACTTTTATTTTTCAACCAAAGTAAAAAACATTTACAAAAATAAGCATAAATTTTGTAAAAAGCAATAAGTATCTATGCTTATTATTAAGTGATTAGACGGTTAATCGGCAAAACAATTATGTGAGAGAAATTTGTCAGAATATTATAAAAATTGCAATATTGCATTAAATTTAACGTTAATAAAGCATAAGTTCCGTTGGAGGTGCTGATGAAATTTCATCGGCTGAGAGTTGACTCCTCGAACCTGATCCGGATAATACCGGCGTAGGGAAACGGTCATCACTTGAATGACTAACAATTCACTTGGTTCACATGCCACTCTCGCTCTTCATCGGGAAAGTAGTTTGTTTAAATAATATACAAAGGGCTTTTCCAGATGTTCAAGAAGCTAACTTTCACTGCATTGGCATTCTGCATAATGAGTGCAAATCTTATTGCCTACGAAAGCGCAGGCAAAGACACTTTAAAAACATTCAAAGTTCCCAGCATTACTGTTTCTACAAGCAAAGCTGAGGATAGGCGAACGCCAGTTCCATTTTCTCAAATTTCCTACTCTGAAATCGAAAAGCAATATACGGTAAAAGATATGCCCCAAATGCTTTCCGAAATGCCTTCAATCATAATGTTTTCGGAAGGCGGCAGCGGAGTAGGCTATTCCAACTTAACTATGCGAGGCTTTAATCAAAGGCGAATATCGGTTATGGTTAATGGCATACCGCAAAATGACCCAGAAGACCATAATATGTATTGGATTAATTTGCCCGACATTGCCTCAAGCCTTGACAATATACAAATTCAGCGGGGCGCCGGCATATCGAGCAGCGGATTCCCCGCAATTGGCGGTAGTATAAATTTGGAGACATCTAACTTTGCAGCATCGCAAGGCGCTACAATAGAAACTGGAGTTGGATTCCAAGAATTTGCTTCCGAGAATGTCTATAAACAATCTGTAAGCAAGTATTCACTTCAACTTTCCTCTGGGTTAGTAGATAATAAATATGCGGTTTATGGCAGGCTTTCGCAAATCAATTCTTTTGGCTATCGCGATTATTCGTGGGCTAAATTGGGCAGCTATTTTCTTGGATTTGCAAGATTTGATGAAAATTTTACAACGCAAATCAATCTATACGGCGGACCGTTTTCGGACGGGTTGAGCTATAACGGGCTTCCTAAATCATATATCGGGGATAAATTTTTGCGGCGAGCCAATTATAATTTCTGGATGTACGATTCCACTGGCAAAAATGTATCTTGGACGACTGCAAGGAGAAAACGCGAGTTAGAAAACTTTAGCCAGCCGCACTATGAAATATTAAATGATTGGTTCATCAACGATAAACTTACTTTTAAATCTTCGCTATTCTTCTATTCGGGCAAAGGATATTTTGATTTTGACGGAACTGGTTGGACAGATAAAAATACGTTCCGCTTAACCCCAGAAAATGGCTTCCAAGATGCAGACGATCCAGAAAATCCAATTATTCGAGCTTTTGTATATAATAGACAAGGAGGATGGTTGCCCCAGCTGCAATACCAGCACAGCCGCGGTGTTTTAACTGCCGGCGCAGGGGTGAGAGTGCATAGATCGGAGCATTGGGGCAAACTCGCCTTCGCGGATAATTTCCCACAAAATTATGATCCAGACTATAAATTTTATCAATATGACGGCAGCCGCGATATTTTCTCGCTATTTGTGCGTAATGAGCATAACTTGAGCCAAGAGCTGATATTAACGGGCGAAATACAGGGAGTTTTGCACTCTTATAGAATAAACAATGAGAAATTAGGCAATCACTACACAAAATATACGGACA
>JAKIZN010000366.1 GCA_022708005.1 Bacteroidota bacterium
GGCGGTGAATCCAGCTTTTTCTCTTTAATAAAAAGCAGAAATATCACATTTAGTGCAAAAATCATTGCCGAGCCATAAAATACCGCAGACCAAGAAATTGATTTGAGATATATCGCTACAATTGGTCCGCCGAAAACGGATAAATTAACTAACAGCACATATATGCCCCAGCCCATAGACGTATTTTTGCCCTCAAGCTCGTTTGCTATCCACCCTTGTAGTGCAGGCTTATATGTGCCAAGCCCGAAGCCCAGCACGAGAGTCCCTATCAAAAAAGCCGCGAGTTCTCTTTGGGTTGCGAGCAATAAATACCCCGCTATTACAAATGCCGATGAAATAAATAATGACGGCTTTTTCCCGATTTTGTCAGATACGCCGCCCCAAAACACTGGCGATAGTTGCTGCACTAACGCCCACCAGAAAAAGATAATTCCTTTGGTAGTTTGCTCGAAGTGCAGTCCGCCTATTGCATCTTTTTGCGCTACATATATTGGTATTTGGATTATCATCACCCAATACGACAGTCTCTCAATCATTTGGAGCAAATTGAGCAGCCAATAATCCTTAGAGTAAGAATTGAATTTAAGCATATTTTTCATCATTTTCCACATTGCAAAAATATGCTTTTTTGCTAACGTAGAAAAGAAATTAAGTTATGGGGTTGCTGTTGCTGGTGAAATAAACTGAAATAATTCATTAGAAACTTTAGCTGGCTATGTCTTTAGGCAAGGAGGCAAACGCTATCAGGCAAGTGGGCATGCCCACTTGTCTATCTGCTAGGGTACTTACCTCTTTTACGGTGTAGGGAGCTGTCTTATAAGGCAGTAGATGAGAACGTCAGAGCGCTCCAGATGTCCTACACCTTCGAGGTGCAGGACATCTTAAAGCCAAATTGTAACGAACCCAAAGGGTTCAAATGTTTGTAGTAATGAATAATCGGCGAGTTATACGACTCCGTAGGAGTCGCATTAGGTTATGCAATTTTATTTTCTACAAACATCAAATCCCTTCGGGATTAAAATAAAGCCAAATAATTAATTGGAAATAATTGTCTAATGAATTATTTGAAATAAACTAATATAAATCTCCATAAAAAATTGCTGTTATTCGGTATGGCATAATAATTGATAATTTATTTAGTGCGAAGTTTAGATAAGCTGAATTATATCGCGAATTGTATTTGAAAAGTGCCATCAAATATATGTTTTTTGAAATATGGCGAAATTACG
Organism: Bacteroidota bacterium; assembly: GCA_022708005.1. Taxonomy (GTDB): domain Bacteria; phylum Bacteroidota; class Ignavibacteria; order Kapaibacteriales; family UBA2268; genus JAKIZN01. The sequence goes on from JAKIZN010000366.1 coordinate 1,230, forward strand.
AAGCAAATATAGCTTGCTTCTATATAGTAAAAAAAGCGAGGTTAAAATGTCGAATATTAACCATAGAATATGGAAATTGTGCAAAAAAGTAACTTTATTAACGTTGCTGGCGATGGCGATATTAAGCAGCGTCGCTGAATTGCACGCTCAAGCTACAAATGGCGGCTATTCACAATCTTATTTAATGAGGAACGTGGGCGGGCGACCTATATCTATGGCTGGAGCATACACTGCCATTGCAAATGAGCCGTTTGCAGTATTTTATAATCCTGCGGGACTTGGCTTTTTTTCGGCGCAGCCAATGATTTCCACTTCCGCATCGAGTCTTGGCTTCGGCAGAAGCAACGGCACTTTAGCATACGGACAGCAAGTTACCGATGATATTGGAGTTGGATTTGGCTTCAATAGTATGTTTTCGGGTAATTTTACCCGTCGCGACGTGAAGGGCAATCCGCATGGCGAAATATCATCTAATCAATATACCCTTGCTGCATTTGGCGCTTATAGTATGGAGTTCGCAAGCGTTGGCGTTGGGCTAAAATATTTGATAGATAACCTTGCAGGAGAAAGAACCGAAGCAACTGGCGTAGCACTCGATATTGGCGCTAAATTCAATATATTAGACCTTTTTTCTTTCGGAGTAGCCGTTCAAAATGTATCGGGTATGATGCTTTGGAATACAATGGAAAGAAATACAGAAAATATGCCT
>JAKIZN010000043.1 GCA_022708005.1 Bacteroidota bacterium
AATAAAAGCAGAATTTTTCCTTTTCTTAGTTACGTTTATCTGGGGTGGCACTTTTGTTTTTACTAAAATTGGGCTTGGATTCTGCTCGCCATCGCTTTATATTATCATTAGATTTTGCATAGCATTGCTGCTGTCTATTGCGTTTTTTCGCAAGCATTTAAGGAAAATCTCAAAAAGAACTATCAGGAACGGCTTAATATTAGGATTGCTATTTGGCGGTGGCTTTTTGCTTCAAACTTATGGGTTAGGGCTAACGTCGGTCTCGAAATCTGCTTTTATAACAGGCATCACTGTGCCAATCACTCCGATTGTCTATTTCGTTTTGTTCCGCGGAAAAGTTAGCAAATATTCGATTATTGGCGTTGCGGTAGCTACTTTGGGTTTGTGGCTGTTTGCTAATCCAGACTTTGATAATGTAAATATTGGCGACGCTCTAACTTTAGCATCGACAATATTTTGGGCATTATATATAACTTTGATGGATGTATTCACCAATGCTTGCAAAGAAAAGCGGGAGACTTCGCAACTTGTCGTTTTGCAGTTTGTTGCAGCCACGCCGCCGGCGATACTATTTTTCTTTTTAGTTGATTATGGCAATTTTTACTTTACGTTTGATTATAGATTATTGATTTCGCTGGCATTTAATGGTATATTAGCGTCGTTTATGGTTACTTTTATCCATACGAGCATTCAGCGATATACCACTCCTGTGAAGGCAGCGTTGATATTTTCCCTTGAGCCAATTATAGCGAGTAGCGTTGCTTATATAGTATTTAGCGAAGTGCTTTCCACAAGGGAATTAATAGGCGCATCGATACTTTTCTCTGCGGTGCTAATATCAGAAATAGGTGGATTTTTCGAAAGCCGATTAGCTAGAGGTAATGTGTAATTATTTGATTTTAATATAATAAAATTCCTATAATAAAGTAAAGTTTTGAAAATAAATTAAAATTACGTAATTTACATACGACAATTGTGGTTTTTTTGAAAATGAAATATACATTTTTTCTCTTAATACTTGTTTTTTCTACATTGTTCCTGCATTCTGCTGAAACAGTGCGGTATTCTTCCTACTCTGGAAGAAATTTCTACATTAGTTTTATGCAAAATGAAATAGAATCCAACAAAGATGAGTTAGTTTTACGTGCTTTCCTTACAGCAATAAATCCAACGCCTTACGAAGTAATAATACCCGGCTACCCAACAATACGGGGCGAATTAAAAGCAAATGATATAAAAGAAATTGAAATTGCAGCCGCCTTAGAAGTTAAAAATTCAGAAATAGCGTTAAGCAACAAGGCTATTCAAATCACGTCGGAAATGCCTATCAGCGTATATTGCTTTTCGAGTAAGCTGACAACAAGCGACAGCTACGCGGCAATCCCAGTCTCTCGCTGGGGAACTGAATACGTAGTAATGAGCTATCCTAACGACCAATATGACGACCCCGAGCGATGGAATCTCGACTCTTTGGAAAGATGGTTGCCACGCTCCAGCCAATTTATGATTATGGCAGCTTATGATTCGACAGTTATCAATTTCACTCCGCGCTCCACTACTCGTGGCGGGAAGTTCCCGAGTGAAAATTACAACGTTAGGCTTGACAAAGGCGAGGTTTACCTTGTGCAATCAGATAAAGCGCCAAGAGGATTAGGCGATTTGACAGGCACAATAGTTAGGTCTAATAAGCCTTTCGGGCTTTTGTCTGGGCATGTTAGAACGGCTGTGCCGCAAACTAATCGCTACCCATTTGATTCCAAAGACCATTTAATAGAAATGCTGCCGCCAACGAATACTTGGGGCAAAAAGTTTATTTCGACACCATTCGGTGTGAATAACAAAGGCGATTTATTCAGAGTTGCTGCAATTAAGCCCGGCACAGTGCTGACACTCAAAAAAGGCAGCAATATGCCAGTAAATTATCCATTGAATAATCCAGGCGGCTGGGTGGAAATTACTAATGTTGATGATGTAGCTATATGGACAAGCAATTACCCAATTCAAATTGTGCAATATATGAGGCACACCGGCGAATATGGCGACTCTAAAGAGTACGACCCTGCCATTGTAGTTTTGCCTCCTACCGAACAATTTGTTCAGGATATTGTATTTCTTACTCCGAGAAATTATCGGGTGAAAGACCAATTTCAGCAACACCGAGTTGGATTAGTTTTCGAGCAGAAAGCGTTAAATAATATTACACTTGATGGGAATAAGATTATTGGGCTATACGATATAGATATTAAGCCAGTGCCAAACAGCAACTACTATTGGACATCTATAATGTTGCCCGAAGGGCGGCATCAACTTCGCTCCGATAGCGGTTCTTTTTCTGGCATTTTATACGCTTTTGGATTTCACGATTCTTATGCTATGTCTTTGGGTAACGCATTGGTTGACCCTTATAATCAGGATACTTTAGCACCCAAAATGAAGGTAGAGGAAAGGTGCGGTTTCATCAAAGGCACAGCGTATGATAATTCTTATGAATATGATACAGGCATTGATTTTGCAAGAGTTTATTGGTATAGGGTTAATAATTATGATTGGGATATAAAACCTATATCAGACACAGCAAGGTATGCGACCTTTACGGCAAGCCCTATCGATATTCACAAGGACGGCAATTTTGAAATAGAGTTCTTTGATAAAAACAGTAACGTGGTGCGATATGCTTATAGCTATAAAGGAATAAGAGTTAGCCATATAAGCGACTTGTTCTATCAAAATCTCAGTTGGTTCGGCAAAGAGTGCAAAACTTTCAAGATATATAATAACAGCATCAGAACAGTCGTTCTCGACTCTCTGAAATTTAGCAAAGATAATCGACTATCGCTCTCAACCAGCGTGCCGTTGCCTACAAATATCAAAGCAGGCGATTCGGTAACCGTTACTGTTTGTTTCACTCCGCAAGGCGACTCTACTTCGCTTCAATCTAAGCTGACAGCATATTTCGATTGCGATTATAGTTCGACTATTAGCATTAACGGTAACGTCCAAGCACCGCAGTTTGTGATTGAGGGCTATCACTTCGGCAAAGTTAGGGTTGGCTCGAAAAAATGCGGTACAGTCAAGTTAACTAACACGGGCAACACCGATATTACAATTGACAATCTAAATAAGAGCAAAGAATATCCAGACTTTGAATTTGAAAGCATAGTTTATCCAATAACTTTGAGACCAGGCGAATCCAAATTAGTGCAAGTATGCTTTACTCCGAGCGTAGCAAGGGAGTTTAATTTCCAAGTGGAAGCATCGAACAACTTCGGATTGAGCGGTTTTGCGGATATTAGCGGAGAAGGAATTGCGCCGAGCATTAATAGCATAGTAATAGATTGGGGCAAAAAAAGGGTTGGAACTATTGCCGATACTGTGGCAGCGATTGCCAATAGCGGTAATGATAGCACCTATTTATTTTTCAAGGGATTTTCTGCTGGTAACTCTACCATGCCCAATGCAATCGAAATCGCATCATTAGATGGCAAGCTGTTTTATCCGGGCGACAGCCAAGATATTAACTTCTCGTTTGCTCCAGATACGCCAGAAAGTTATCATTTAGTTGGCAATTTTGAAACTGATTGGGATTTGCACCCAGAGCTTAAAATTGAGCTTACCGGCGAGGGAACACTGCCGACAATCAAAACTTACAACTTTAGATTTGACACCACAAAAGTAAGCCACGATATTGATAGTGTGATGCTTGCTTTCACTACTAGTGGCAATGAAGATTTGACCATCGATAAAGTCGTGGTTCGCTCTGGCGACGTGCAGTCGTTTGATATTAGAACAGACTCGCTTGCGGGCATTAAAATTCCAAGTGGCGAAAATATCAATATGCCCGTTAGTTTCCGTCCGAGAAGAGCCGGCGAGCATAGCATAATAATTGAAGTTACACACGATGGCAATCCTAATTACCAAAGAAGCATAGATACGATAATCGTATCGGGCTACGCACTTCCGATTGATACTTTAAGCTATACAGCATCGCTATCATCGCCACCGCTGATGGCTTGCAATGCGGAAGATGGCTATTTTGTTTTATCGAACACTGGCAATGTGGATATAAATTTGCAGCGAATAGAGATAACAAGAGTGCCAGACAATTTCGTTGCATCGCTTAAGCCGAGTGCGTTGGCAAGCCTTCCGTTGTTGATAAAGGCTCAATCTACAGCGCGGCTTGATATGGACTTTTACGCCGAAAGGAACAAAGGCGGCAACGTTATATTCGACATTTATTTTAATGATAGCCTGCAATCACGATTGGAAACGCAGGTATTCCCAATAGTTCAGAAAATTGAGATACAGCCACACGACAAAATTGAGTATACGCCGGGCGATACGGTGCGATTGACTCTGCAAGGGAAGTTCCCACACGGCACTGACCCAAAAATTATTGCTAATATGAAATTTAGCTTTAATAGATATATGCTCGAACTTCTAACGACAAGTTCGATATTAAAATTAACAAACGCAACTGATACTTTAAATATAGATACTCGTATTGAGCAGAATAAAAATATTTTGACGTTTAAGCCAATGGTTGATTCGCTATCGCTGACCGACTCGACAAACTGGGAAATATCGCTTGCTTTCTTCGGTCTATTGCACTCAGATGATTCGACTGGACTCGCTTTTACTGTCAGTTCAGATAACTGTTTTGACCCACAAAATATAATTATTCCGCTAAAAATAACTAATGTTTGTAATTTTCCCTTGCGTCCTATAAAATTAATTGCTAATTTGCCATATTTAATTGTTGCACCAAACCCAATTGTTGATAAAATTGGTGTGGAGTTATACTTAGTAGAAGATGATGAAATTAGTTTATATTTGACTGATGCTATGGGAAAAGTGATTCAAATTGCAAGTGCTGAAAAATTAACAAAAGGAAGGCACTACCTTACTTATGACGCTTCGGAGTTTGCCTCAGGCGTGTATAGTATATCGTGCTTTTCCAAACATTTAAATGGAAAAAATATTTTTATAATAACAAAATAACAAGGGAACATTATGAACCAAAAGTTCATTTTACTTATTATCGGACTGTTTATGTTGTCCGGAATGTCATTGCTCTCGCAAACAATCGATTATGCGGACCCTCTAACCCCTGTGGAAAAAAAGCCAAGCATATATATGGGTCCTGTGCTAGGATACAACAAATCGATGCACTCTGTTGAGCTTAAAACATTTGCACAAGACCCTCTATGCCCGACTTTTGTTAATGGCTCGAATAATGGATTCTTTGCGGGCTGGAGTTTTGAGTATTTACTTGGCGAGCCAGAAGTTTCTAATTCTTCAATCATAGCAAGATTGCTTTATAATAATTTGCCTGCCTCAATGGAACAGCCCGATTTGGACATGCCCACGAGAGTAGTTGAAATTAATGGAGCAGATACTACCGAAATTATACAAAATACTTCTATACTCCACACAAATGAAGTGAAATACGACATTATTACGTTTGAAGTTATGTATAAATTCAATCCATTGCAAGGCGGTGCCTTAAAGGGATTTGGCGTAACGTTTGGACCTACCTTTGACTTTGCTTTGACGAAGACGCAAGAACAAAGAATGGATTTGATTAGACCGCTAAATGCACAGTTCAAAAGAAATGAAGCTGATATTGCTAATAAGGGCTACAAATACGAAAACAACGACCGCTCTATCGTAATTATGGATGGCGATATTCCCAATTCGAGCGCTTTCAGACTTGGCATCAAAGCTGGCGTTCAATACGAAATTTTGCTCGGCAGAGGCGGAATGTATGTTGTGCCGTCGATACACTATAACTTTGGTTTGACGAATTTGAATAGCGATTTTGGTTGGAGAGTTAACGCTATACAAATCGGTGTAGACTTAAGGTTCTCAATGGGTGGTCTTTTCTAGATTAATAGTAGCTAATTTAGTTTAAAAGCATTTAAAACTGCTCATTCATAAATGAGCAGTTTTTTTTATCCCAAATAATGCAATAGAAATTTTCCCTTGTCTATACGCTGTTTTTCCCAGATGTCCTACACCTCGAAGGTGTAGGACATCTATTTTTTTTAATTGATTTTTTACATCTCAAAAGACATCTGCTTTTTTCATCCATTTTTTCTCAAAAGGCTGAACTTTGAGATTGTAAAGCTGCGCTCGCTTATGATTTCCATATTGTCGGGAACGACAAATATATTATTGGTGGCATACTCGGCAGCGAAGAACGCTCCTTGCCCAAGAGCTGGACTGCCCGATGCAGACATAGCTATTTTATTAATAATATTTGCTGAATAAGGCGGGTCGGTCATCAAAAAAGTTTCGGCTTTGCATAAAACAGTCCTATAATGGCTTTTGTCAATATTGAAACTTTCGCAAACTGATTTGACAAAAGCTAGCGATGATTTTGAAATATCAATAAAGAATACAAATTTTGCGCCTCGGCTCAGTGCTTCTAAGCCTAATGCTCCTGTGCCAGCGCATAAATCGCACACAACTTTATTTTCAAAATCGAAGTGATTAGAAATAATATTGAACATTGTCTCACGCAAGGCATCTTGCGTAGGGCGAACGTTTGCGGGAACTTTGCCGTCTATTCTACGCCCCTTGTATATACCGCTGATAATTCTCACAATTAGTATAGCTTAATTCTATGATGATACGATGGGAGACTTCCACCCACACACGCCGGGTATATTTGAAATGTTCGTGAGCAATATTCCCTTTCGCGGCGCCCGAGCGAACTTCTCATCATTCTAAATGGATTTAATCGTTTTGCTTCGATGCCTACAAGCATTGCCGTTTCCCAGCAAGCCATAAGAATTTCCTTGTTTAAATTATTGCCGAAGAAGAAAGCTCCATCAAGCGATTCGGCACTCTCTGCCAATATTTTTTCGAACTCTTTTTCGAGAACTTCACCTATTTTGTCTATCGATGAAAACGAAATAAGATTATAATACGCGGGCACCCCGCCCTTGCTCAAACTAATATCGATAAATTGGCTTTGTATGCTTGCCAGCACAATATTCTTATCCGCAAGCTCGGGATAATTGTATCGCAAAGCTGTATGGGCGCTTAATTGGCTGATTTCTATGCTATCCACGTGATTGCTCAGTGGCGCTATCGCCGAAGTGGCGACCGATAGCACGTCATTAGGTATAATAGCACAAAGCACAATAGATTTGCCATCGAGAGTTGGCGCTAATGGCGTTACAGTTGTGATAAAGTCTTCAAAGTTGAATTGCGGAAATAGCTGGCGAATCTCAAAATTGACCATTCTTTTTAAATCTTTTGTATCTAAATTAGAGCCACCCGGTATTTTGCTGACGAACACGCTTTCGGCTGGCAAAGTAATTGCGACTCTATCGAACGCTCCGCCTATCTCTTCGAACATCGCCCGCAGCTCCGCCATCCCGCTAATCGATTCATCTGAATCGGCAACCGCCAAATCAATTTTGTTATCGGTTGAATTTAAGTATAATAGCTCCAACCCGTCGCTTTGCTTTTCAATATAAGTCAGATAGGTTCTGTCCGTATTGAAAAATATGCTTACTGACCTGCTCATTTCGCCCATATTAAAATGAATAAAATAAATTAACGAAACACTTTTTTAATAATTGCATTTATCTGATGTTTCGATTATTATTTCGGCAATTTGCTTCAACCCTGTAAGCTTTTTTCTCTTGATAGGCGAATTTTTAAATCTTTTAGAAAAACATTCTTGCTCTAACTCTAATATTTGAGTGAGATTTAAGGAAGTTTCTCCGTTTCTTGGATAAAACAGCATCTCATCTGAAAAAACTGCCTTATTATTCCAAGGGCAAACCTCTTGACATATATCGCAGCCAAATAGCCTATTTGACATATTGGATTTAATGCCATCAGGGATATTCCAATACGAAAGGCATTTGCGAGCATCTACAACTTGCGGTTCGATAATTGCTCCAGTGGGGCATGCCTCAATGCAGCGTTTGCAAGTGCCACAATGTTCTGCCACTGGCTTATCTGGCTCTATTTCCAAAGAAGTCAAAATCACGCAAAGAAAAAAGTATGAGCCGATGCTAACGTTAATGATATTGCCGTTTTTGCCCTGCCAGCCTACGCCTGAGCGAACAGCCCACGCTCTCTCGAGCACAGGTCCCGTATCGATATAGCTAACACAATCGCATTCCTTCACGTCTTTTATTTCGGCGATGACTTTCCTTAATTTTTCTGCCAATACATGATGATAATCATCGCCCCAAGCATATCGCGAAATTAGCCCATAGCCGCTGTTGTCCGCTTCGTTGTAATCAAATGGGGTTCTATAAGAGTGCCCCATAACTATTACAGAACCAATATTTTGCAATATTTCTTTTGGATTACGCTTTTTATCGTAATTTTTATCGAGATACTGCATGCTTGCATGATAGCCCCGCGATATCCACTGACGATATAACTCAATTTCTTTGTCCAGAGGCTTGGGCAACGCAAAGCGACAAATATCAAAGCCATATTTGCTTGCAATCTCGACTATTTTATTTTTTAAGCTGCTCACTGCAAGCTATTGATTTCTATTGGATTTATAGTAATTTATAAGCCCATTTGTTGACGAATCATGCGTATTCACCATGTTAGTGCCAGAAAGTTCGGGCAATATTTTTTTTGCAAGCTGCTTGCCAAGCTCCACTCCCCATTGGTCAAATGGATTAATGTTCCAAATTGCCCCTTGCACAAAAACTTTATGCTCGTATAATGCTATCAGCTTGCCGAGCGATTTTGGTGATAGCTCATTTAATAAAAATGTGTTGGTTGGTCTATTGCCCTCAAATACTTTATGCGGCAGCAATTCTGCTATTTTCTCTTCGTCGTGCATTTGGCTTCGGAGTTCTAAAATGGCTTCTTCTCTGCTTTTTCCTTTCATTAGCGCTTCAGTTTGAGCAAAAAAGTTTGATAGCAAAATAGCCGTGTGGTCGCCAGTTTCGTTTGGTGAATTGATACTTGCGATAAAATCCGCTGGCACAAGACGCGTCCCTTGGTGCAGCAGTTGAAAGAAAGAATGCTGGGCATTAGTTCCAATAGTGCCCCAAATTATTGGACCAGTTTTATAGCTAACCGTCTTGCCATCTAACGTTACGTACTTGCCTGAGCTTTCCATATCGAGCTGTTGCAAAAATTCGGTAAATCTTGCAAGATATTGATTATATGCTATGACAGCATAAGATTCAGCGTTGAAAAAGTTGTTGTACCACACTCCTAATAGCCCCATAAGCACAGGCACATTGCTCTCGAATGGAGCTTTGCGGAAGTGGCAGTCTGCTTCGTAGGCGCCACTTAAAAGCTGCTCGAAATTTTCATAGCCGATATAGAGAGCGATAGATAGCCCTATGGCAGACCAAAGCGAGTACCGTCCGCCCACCCAATCCCAAAAGTGAAAC
>JAKIZN010000367.1 GCA_022708005.1 Bacteroidota bacterium
TATCCGAAAGTTCACTTTATCAAGATAACGGGACTGGGAATTTAGCTTTCTACATTCATAATGCTGGAGACCCTTCTATTGTTATCAATAACTACATTTGGTCTGTTGCTATAAAGACTAAAAATAAAGGAAGCATTGACGCGTGGGCTGGCATTCCTATGTTAGCACAAATGCCATTTACAGGATTACTTGGGCAAACCACATTTGTTGGCGATACAAAAATGCTGGTAGGCTCTCCTGCTGACGCTGATAGCGCCATATCCGTAGGTTCGTTTATAACTAAAAACTCTTGGGTGGATATGTTCGGAACGCAACAGCAACTAGACTACGAAGTCGGGAATATATCTTCTTTTTCATCGCCAGGACCTTCGAGAGATGGAAGAATTTTGCCATTAATCAGCGCACCGGGACAAATTATATTTTCAACTAAATCTAAAGACTTTAATATTGATGAAGAAAATGTGTTGGAAGGCGAAAAATATTGCGGACTAAACGGCACAAGTATGGCTACGCCACACGTTACTGGTGCAATTGCGCTTATGCTACAAGTCAATCCTAAACTTTGCTATTCCGACATAGTTGATGTATTTTCTCACACTGCACTGCGAGACGATTTTACTGGCGAAGAGCGGAATAATTTCTTCGGGTTCGGGAAAATAGATGTTCAAGCAGCTATTAATTATCTGACTGCCCAATCTGGAGTTAAATACGTTAATATTAATGATGTTAAAGTATATCCTAACCCTGCAACTAATCATATCAATTTCGACTTAAACTCTGCGATTGATGTTAGCAATTTTAAATTTACGATATACAATTCCTTAGGCGAAAAAGTTTCAAAAGATTTTAGCTACAATATATCTGGCTCACAGCTAAGCTTAAATATTGCTTCGCTTGCGTCTGGCGTTTATAATGTGGAATGTTGGAATGGTAACTCTATAGCGAAGTTCCGATTTGCAGTCAAATAATCCCAAAAATTCATCATGAATTTTTAATTGACTATATCTTTAGGCAAGGGGGCATGCCCCCTTGTCTATCCGCTGTTTTCCAGAAGTCCTACACCTTCGAGGTGTAGGACTTCTACTTCTTATCCGTCAAATCCTTCAACGCCATTGCATACAAGGCAAATCTTATATCACGCCTTTGGCTCTTAATTCGCCGATTGCTTGCTTGTCGTAACCAATCGACTCAAGCACCTCTTCGGTGTGCTGCGATAGCGTCGGCGGCGGAGCAACAACTTCGGACTGCGTTTTGTCGAACTTCGCTGTCATATTAAATAGCTTTACTTCGCCAATGCCATCTATATTCACTGCGCTAAATGTATTTCTATGCTCAATTTGCGGTTGGCTCAGTGCGTCGCCAAGCGTAAGTATCTCGCCCGAAGGGACGCCTTTGCTATTCAGTTTTTCGACCCAATAACTCGTTGTGTTTAGAACTAATTTATTTTCTAATAGTGGTGTTAGCTCAAATCGATTTTTCTTTCTTGCGTCGCGTTCTTTAAATCGTGGGTCTTCTTTCAGCTCTGGCACTTCCAAAATATCTGCGACCGCGTGCCATTGCTCTTGCTTGTTTGCCGCTATATTTATATAGCCATCTTGTGTTTTGAATGTACCCGATGGCGCAGCGGTAAAGTTATCGTTGCCGAGCAACTGTGGCTCTTGCCCGCCGTGCATAAGATTTGCAACAACCCAGCCCATAAAAGGCATAATAGAATCCAACAGCGAAACATCGATGAATTGCCCGATTCCAGTTCTTTCACGGTAATACAACGCTGCCATCACAGCAAAAGCTCCATTCATACCGCCTATTGTATCGCAAACTGGAAATCCACAGCGCAATGGATTAAGCTCTTCATTGCCATTAATTGCCATAACGCCGCTGAGCCCTTGTATAATCTGATCATAAGCTGGCTTGAACGCATCTGGT
>JAKIZN010000368.1 GCA_022708005.1 Bacteroidota bacterium
GAGTGCTAACCCTTGCGAGCCTCTCCCAGAGCCGGGAAATCCGAAAAGCACTACGTTATACAGCTTTTTGCTTAGCTGCTTTTTCACCACTTCAATAATTTGGTCAGTTACTTCATTGATACTAAGCAAGCCATTTACATCATAATAAATCCCTTTTTCTTTGTAAAATTTCAGCACGGGCAAAGTTTTTTCATGGTATTCTTTTAGTCGCGTGCGTATCACCGCTTCATTATCGTCGCTCCTGCCAGAAGTTAGACTTCGATTGAGCAGCCTCGCGACAGATTCTTCCTCGCTTACTTCAATGCTAACCAAGCAATCAAGCGATGTGTTTAATTTCAGCATCAAGCCTTCGAGTATGTATGCTTGGACGTAAGTTCGCGGAAATCCATCGAATAGGAAACCGTTTGCCTGCGGATTCTCCGTTATTGTATTTTCTATTATTTGAACGATGATTTCGTCGGAGACAAGCCCGCCCTCTGCGATTATGCTCTGCGCTTCCATGCCCAATTTTGTTTTATTGGCTATTTCTTTGCGGAGCAAATCACCTGTGGAAATATAAAACAAGTTGTATTTTTCGATTAAAAATTGCGATTGCGTGCCTTTGCCCGCTCCCGGTGGTCCAAATAGTGCAATATTTAGCATAAACACCTCAATTTATTGAAAAATATGGTATTAAAGTCTTTCTATGATTATTTATCGGAACTAAATTTTTTATTATTAGCAAACTTAACTCTGCCGCTCATCTTGCGGACCACGATAATATAATATCAAGCCGTTAAGGAAGTTGCGGAGAATCTGGTCGCCGCACTTAACGTATTTGGGATGATCTTCCGAACGGAACAATGCCCCAAGTTCACTTATTGATATTTTGTAATCAACAAGGCTCAAAATATGTTGTATTTCATCGTTTCGCAATTTTAAAGCTACTCGTAACTTTTTTAGTATATCATTGTTGCTCATACTTGTTCGATTAAGTGAAAAATATATTTTATCAATATATTCAATAATATGAATATATGCAAAAAATATCTGCTTTTAACTGAAAAATATTTAAAATTTAAAAAATAATTTAGATATGTTTAAAATTTTTATTAGTTTAGTAAAAAATATTATTAACAATTATGCGAACTTTATAGTTATGTTAAGTCAAGCTATACAAGACTACTTGAAGACGATATACAAGTTGGAAAATTCTGGAGCAGTTTCGACGACTGCTATAGCCAAGGAGCTAAACATTTCAGGAGCATCAGTAACGGGTATGCTAAAGCGGTTATCTACTATGAAGCTCGTTGATTACAACTCTTATAAAGGGGTAAGGCTGACAAATGAAGGGCGAAAAATTGCTCTTGAGGTCATAAGGCATCATAGGCTGCTTGAGCTATATTTAAAAGAAGCACTCGGATTTCCACTTGATAAAGTGCATGATGAAGCGTGCAGGCTTGAGCATGTTATATCAAGAGATTTTATTGACAAAATAGACGAAATATTGGGCAGTCCAGAGTTTGACCCGCATGGGCATCCAATCCCAGATAAAGACGGCTCTGTATCAAAGAGCGATGAGTTATCGCTCATAACAGTAAAAGGTGGCGACACCGTCATTATCAAACGCCTTGCCGACCATGACCAAGAAATGTTAGCTTATTTCGAGAAAAAAAGGCTAGTTCCAAATGTCGTATTAAAAATTATTGACAAGGCGCCGTTTAGCGGTCCTATCACTGCTTTTTATAACGATGAGAATCAAATTATTGGCAACGAAATAGCAAAGAATATTTACATCGAGCATTACAGCGAAGAAAGCGAATAGTGGTTTTATCCCAAATGATGCATTAGAAACTTTTTCATTGCCTACCCGCTGTTTTCCAGATGTCCTACACCTTCGAGGTGTAGGACATCTATTTTTACAGTCTGAATCAGG
>JAKIZN010000369.1 GCA_022708005.1 Bacteroidota bacterium
TTTTGGGGATTTTTAGTGCTGCTATTCGCCGCGTCTAACTCTATTTTTACTGGATTTGGGATTAAACATATTTACAACTTTTTAGGTCCAGTTTATAGCGGCATCACTTTTTTAATTGATTTATTCTGCGTTTTAATCATTATTGCTACGATATGGGCGATGATGAGGCGATACGTTTTCAAAGTGAGTCGCTTGCAAGTGGAAGGCGAAAAAGTGGAAGCAGGCGTTATTTTGATGATGATTTTCATTGTCGTTACTTCTTTATTGATAGAAAATTCTTCGGCAATAGCAATTGGCAAAGATGCTTCGTATGCCGTTCGCCCTCTATCTTCTGTGATTAGTTTGGCAATCAGCCCCGAAATCGCACCAACTCTTGGCGAAATTTGCTTTTGGGTGCATATCATCGGCATATTCATTTTTATGAATTATCTGCCATATTCTAAGCATTTGCATGTACTATCTTCCGTGCCAAATGTATTTTTCTCGCCGCTCTCGCCAGTGAATAAGCTCGAAAAAATTGACTTTGAAGCGGAGGGAGTCGAAAGATTTGGCATTGTCGATATAGAAGATATTAAGTGGAAATCTTTGCTCGATGGGCTAACTTGCACACACTGCGGAAGATGCACTAGCGTTTGCCCCGCTAACGTTACAGGCAAAGCATTAGATCCGCGAGAAGTGATAGTCCAAATTCGCACGCGGCTGATGGACAAAGCTCCGCTCGCTATTAAGCAGCAAAATGGCAAGGGCGAATCGCTCAGCGACGACGAGCAAGCGACGCTCGGCAAGCAGTTCGTCGGAGAATACGAGAATATTGAGGCGTTATGGCAATGCACTACTTGCGGAGCGTGTATGCAGGAATGCCCAGTGATGATAGAACATGTGCCTGCAATTGTCGGAATGAGGCGATCGCTTGTTATGATGGAGGCTAACTTCCCTGCTGAATTGCAACCCACATTTGGCAATCTCGAGACAAATGCGACTCCTTGGGCTTTTTCGCAGTCGGATAGAGCAAATTGGGCAGAAGGATTAGGGGTAAAACAAGCAGCCGAACATCCAGATTTTGACGTGCTTTTTTGGGTGGGCTGTGCAGGAAGCTATGATGACAGAGCCATGAAAATCTCGCGAGCTTTCACAAAGCTATTGCAAGCCGCAGATGTCAATTTCGCTATTTTAGGCGTGGAAGAGCAGTGCAATGGCGACGTTGCTCGCAGAGCTGGCAACGAATATCTTGCTGATATGCTGATTAAATCGAATATTGAAACTATGAGCAAATATAACATCACAAAAATTGTCGCAACTTGTCCGCATTGCTTTAATACACTTAAAAATGAATATCCAGACTTTGGGGCAAAATTTGAAGTTGTTCATCATAGCCAATTTTTACTCGATTTAATAAAAAATGGCAAATTAAAGTTGAAAAAAGATGGATTGGAGAAGTTAAATATTGCTTATCACGACTCTTGCTATCTTGGGCGATATAATGAAATTTATGACGAGCCGCGAGCTATTTTAAATAATTTGCCCGGCGTTACAATTAAAGAAGTTAAGAGATCTGGCGATAGAGGTTTTTGCTGCGGTGCGGGCGGCGCCCAAATGTTTATGGAGGAAACAAAGGGCAAGCGTGTAAATGTTGAACGCACAGAGGAATTGCTTGCAACAGGTTGCAATGTCATAGCGGCAAATTGCCCATTCTGCACGACCATGCTCACAGACGGCACCAAAGCCAAAGACGCCGAAAATGTTGAAGTGCGAGATATAGCAGAGATATTAGCGGATTATATAGCATAAGCAAATGCTTATATTTTGAACCCAAATAATTCAATAAAAACTTTTCCATTGTCTACCCGCTGTTTTCCAGATGTCCTACACCTTCGAGGTGTAGGACATCTTACAGCCAA
>JAKIZN010000370.1 GCA_022708005.1 Bacteroidota bacterium
GCCAAATAGGAACGAACCCGAAGGGTTCAAATGTTTGTAGTAATGAATAATCGGCGGTTTATACGACTCCGTAGGAGTCGCATTGGGTTAACATTATACGACTCCGTAGGAGTCGCATTGGGTTATGTAATCTTATTTGCTACAAACATCAAATCCCTTCGGGATTGAAATAAGCCCAAATAATACAATAGAAATTTTGACCTCAACAAGTGGCTGTCTCATCTGGAGAAAGATATTCTTCTACAATCTCGCTTAAGATAGTCAAAAATGCCAGATAAAGTTTCTATTGCTCTTACTTCGCTTAAATATTTAGCTGTTCCAAAATAAAATAAGGTCTTATACGATTTAATATTTTTCTAAAAGAAATTGTTATTATTATATATTAAAATTAAAGGCAAAAAATGAAAATACACGAGCATCAAGCCAAAGAACTTTTAAAAAGATATGGGGTGCCAGTGCTTAAAAGCGGAGTGGCATTTTCGGCAGAAGAAGCAGGAAAAGTTGCTTGGGACTTATTTGAATCTCAAAATGTTCCCGTAGTTGTCCTTAAAGCTAAAATACACGCTGGAGGCAGAGGCAAGGGCGCAATGCACAATGCAGAAAGCAACGAGCCTATTCATTTCGAGGGCAATCAATTGCGTGGGGTCAGCATCGTAAAAGGCGACAGCATTGCGGATAAAGTCTATAAAATGACTCAAAATATTATCGGCAATAAACTTATTACAATTCAGACAGGCGAAGCCGGCAGCATAGTAAATCGTGTGCTAATCGAAGAAGGATGCAGAATAGCTAAAGAATTTTATGCGGGAATAGTGCTCGACCGCCAAACAGGTATGAATACTATTATGGTTTCGACGCAAGGCGGAATGGAGATTGAAAAAGTGGCAGAAGAAACTCCAGAACTGATTATAAAAGAGTGGATAAATCCAAAAATTGGATTTCAGGATTACCAAGCAAGAAGGCTTGCATTTGGTCTTGGGCTCGAAGGCGACGCGTATAAGAGCTTTCTAGGCTTTATCAAAAAATTAGTCAATGCGTATGAAGATTTGGATTGCAGCTTGGTGGAAATTAATCCTTTGGTAGCAACCGAAGATAATCAAATTATCGCATTAGATGCCAAAATAACCTTTGATGATAATGCAATTTATCGCCATAAAGAATATGCAACTTTGCGGGATATCACCGAAGAAGCACCGCTCGAAGTAGAAGCATCAAAATATGATTTGAACTATATTAAGCTCGATGGCAACGTTGGCTGTATGGTAAATGGTGCAGGGCTTGCTATGGCAACTATGGATATGATAAAACTATCCGGCGGCTCGCCAGCTAATTTCCTTGATGTCGGTGGTGGTGCTAATGTGGAAAGAATCGCCAACGCATTCAGAATAATGATGAGCGACCCAAACGTAGAAGCTGTGCTAATCAATATATTTGGTGGCATTGTCCGCTGCGATAAAGTTGCAGACGGAATTATTCAAGCGCTGCAAACGGTAAAAGTTGATGTGCCAGTTATTGTTCGGCTTGACGGGACTAACGCAATTGAAGGCAAAGAAATGTTGCTAAAATCTGGATTGAAATTCAATGTCGCAATTAATTTGAAAGACGCCGCTACGCTTGTTACCGAAGTATTAGGCTCTATAAATTAAGTGGCTATATTTTCAATTTCAGGGCAAAGCGAGTGCTTCGCGAGAAAGGTTTCGCACTTATAGATTTAACTATGGGAGCTACTTGTTGCAAAGTAGTTCCTATTTTTGTGTAACAACTTTTGCTTTAACTCGTAATATTATTATTAACCCAAATAATGCATTAGGAACTTTAACTGAATGCGTATCCATAAGGAAATATTTGGCTTTAAGATGTCCTACACCTCGAAGGTGTAGGACATCTGGAAAACAGCG
>JAKIZN010000371.1 GCA_022708005.1 Bacteroidota bacterium
TTTTACGAACAGCCATAACTTCAAGCACTAACATAGCATTGAATAGCCCATCTCGCTCTGGAATGTGGATTATCGTCCCAAGTCCGCCCGATTCCTCGCCGCCGATAAGCACCTTATGCTCAGTCATCAACTTAGCAGTGTGCTTGAATCCGACAGGTGTTTCGGTGAGCGATATATTTTTAGACTTGCAATATGCATCAACCATAGAAGTGAGAGAAACCGTTTTAACCACCATACCTCGCTTTTTCTTCTTTTCGTAAAGGTATTTTAGCAATATCATAAATATCTTATGCGAATCGACGAAATTGCCCTCGTGGTCGATTAATCCGAGTCTATCTGCGTCGCCGTCTGTTGCTATGCCAATGTCGTAATTGCCCTCTTTGACTTTTTCTGATAGCGTGTATAGCATTTCGCCAATCGGCTCGGGATGGTCGATTTCGCCAAAGCCCGGATTGTGCTCGTTATGCAGCACACCTGCATTAGGCAATAGTAGCTGAATTGTATTTATCCCTGCGCCATACATTGGGTCATAAAGAACCTTGAAGTTAGAATCATTTATCAACTTCATATCAATTTTTTTCTTTATGTGCCGTATATACGACTCTTTTGCGTTGAAAGGTCTAACTTTTTTGCTATCGATATAAAAATCTAAAGACTTAAGATTGCTAAACTGAGGTGGCTTTTGCATAAGTTTAGCAAGTTCGGCTTCGACTTTTGATATTTGCTCGGGGGTAGCCGGTCCTCCGAAAGTAGCTTTCAGCTTAAAACCATTATATCGCGGTGGATTATGCGAAGCTGTGATAACAATTCCGAATTGCGAACCTTTCTGCTTGGTGTGGAAAGATACTTGCGGAGTTGACGAGATATTATCTGTCAAGTGAACAGTAATACCTTGACTTGCAAAGATAAGGGCAGCCTCTTCGGCAAACTCTTTTGAAAGAAAACGAGTATCATAGCCAATTACCACGCTTGGGTATTCGCTTTCCTTTGATGTTTTTTTTATGTGTTTAGATGTAGCGAGCGATACCAGCCGAAGATTATCGAAAGTAAAGTCGCTAGCAATTAATCCACGCCATCCGTCTGTTCCAAATACTATCATAGCAACATCATATAATAATTAAACAATTTTCTATAATGAATAGGAAAATACGCTTCTGCCAGCATAAATAGCATCGTCGGCGAGCATATCCTCAATCCTGAGCAATTGGTTATATTTAGCAACTCTATCTGTTCTATTTGGGGCGCCTGCCTTGATTTGCCCTGCGTTAGTTGCCACAGCAATATCGGCAATAGTTGTATCTTCCGTCTCGCCTGAGCGGTGCGAAATAATATTGTTATAGCCGTATCGTTTAGCGAGCTGAATAGCGTCAAGCGTTTCTGTCAAAGTGCCGATTTGATTTACTTTGATAAGAATCGAGTTTGCAATATTTTCGCTTATGCCGCGGCTCAATATTTGCGGATTTGTAACAAATATATCATCGCCTACAAGCTGTATTTTTCTTCCCAATGCTTCCGTTAACTTCGCCCAGCCTTCCCAATCATTTTCGCCGAGTCCGTCTTCGATTGAAATAATTGGATATTTATTGCAAAGCTGCACATACCACTCAATCATTTGCTCGGTCGATACTAATTCGCCAGTCGATTTAAACATTTTATATTTGCCATTTTCATACATTTCACTTGCGGCAACATCAACAGCGAGCAAAATATCATCATTCGGGCGATAGCCAGATTTTTCAATGGCTTCCATAATAAGATCAAACGCTTCTTCGTTTGATTTAAGCGATGGAGCGAATCCTCCCTCGTCGCCAACAGATGTGTTGTAGCCCTTTCCTTTCAGAACGCTTCTTAAACTATGAAAAACTTCTATGCCAACTCTGAGCGCTTCTTT
>JAKIZN010000044.1 GCA_022708005.1 Bacteroidota bacterium
GCAGTAGATTTTGACTTTGAAGTTATAAAATATTCGCCTGTTGATTTTTATTGCCGATGCTCGAAAGAATCTTTCCTCGGTAAGCTAATCACTCTCGGCGCCGAGGAAATCAAAAGTATGCGGGACAGCAACCATAATGAAATTGTATGCCAATACTGTAGCGAAAAATATATTATTGAAGATGCAGACTTCGATAGGCTTTTAACTGAAATACAAGCTCAAAAAAATTGATATGGAATGATTGCTATGGCTAAAAAGAAAAAGCAAATAGATGAAATCACTATAGATTCTAATGATGACATAACTTTGCCCAAAAAGTTAGCGATTTTGCCACTTAGGGATATAATTATATTTCCCAATATGATTTATCCTGTTTTGATTGGCAGAGCTACTTCGATGGATGCCGTCTCGAGCGCAATCGATGGCGAAAAGCTGATTTTCGTCGTAGTCCAAAAAAATCCCGAAGTCGAAGAGCCAACATTTGATGATGTATTTCATTATGGCGTTGTGGCAAAAATTGTCCAAGTCTTAAGGCTACCCAATAACCTATTTAAAGTGTTGCTCGAAGGCTTATTTCAGGCGAAAATCAAGAGAAAATATAGCAAAAATACTTTTCTTGAAGCGCAGTTAGAAACTATAGAATTAGACATCGATCCGGACGACAAAGAGCTTAGCGTTTTGGAGCGACATTTGACTGATTCCTTTAAAAAATATGTGAATAAAGGGAAAAACTTGCCTTCGGATATTGTGCTGGCTTTCGAATCTATTCAAGACCCTTTGCATAAATTATATTATGCCGCTGCAAATATCAGGGCGAAGTTGGAAGATAAGCAAAGATTACTTGAAGAAAATGACATCAAGAAAAAATTCTTTTTGCTTAATTCTATTTTGCATTCAGAATTAGAAATGTTAGAAATTGAGAACGAAATTTCGAGCCGAGTGCATTCGACTATCCAAAAAAATCAAAGGAAATATTATATACAAGAGCAAATAAGAACGCTGCAACAAGAGCTTGAAGATGACGAAGGAATGCCCCAAGAGCTATTGGAATTAAAAGAAAAAATTGGAAAAGCTAACCTTCCGCCACACGCTTTAGACAAGGCAAACGAGGAATTGGATAGACTTCGCAAAACGCCAACTGTATCGCCAGAATTTTCTGTGAACCGCACTTATCTTGAGTTGCTGCTTGCACTGCCTTGGGACGAAAAGACTTGCGACAATTTAGACATTGGACATGTTAAATCCATATTAGATGACGACCATTACGACCTTGAAAAGCCAAAGGAGCGAATACTTGAATATATCGCTGTTCTGAACTTCACTGGCTCGCTTCGCAGGCAAATCCTTTGCTTTGTTGGTCCGCCCGGTGTTGGGAAAACTTCGCTTGCAAAGTCAATTGCGCGAGCTTTAGGTCGTAAATTTATAAGATTTTCGCTTGGTGGAGTGCGAGACGAAGCCGAAATACGCGGGCATCGCCGAACTTATGTCGGAGCTTTGCCCGGCAAGATTATTCAATCGATGAAAAAAGCTGGCACCACCAATCCCGTCATACTGCTCGACGAAATAGACAAGATGTCTACTGATTTTCGTGGCGATCCTTCGTCGGCTCTGTTAGAAGTTTTAGATCCCGAGCAAAATATCAACTTCAACGACCATTATCTTGAAATAGATTATGATTTGTCAAATGTTCTATTTATCACTACGGCAAATGTTAAATATGACATTCCATTGCCATTGCTCGATAGAATGGAAATTATAGAGCTGAATAGCTATTTGGAATTTGAAAAACTTCAAATAGCTAAAAAGCATATATTGCCCAAAGTCATAAATGAATTTGGCATGGAAAAAATCAAGATTAACTTTGAAGATAAAGCTTTGCTTAAGTTAGTGCGGCAATACACGCGGGAATCTGGGGTAAGAAATTTAGAGCGGATGATAGCGTCGGTTTTGCGAAAGCTTGCAAAGGAACTTGTTAGCGAGTTTAAGCCCGAGAGCGAAGCCAATTCGGAGGAAGTCGCTAAAAAGCTAACGGACAATGCGGAATTTATGAAAGCCGTTGGCAAAAAGCGATTTAAGATAAGCGAAGCCACTATTGAAAAATACCTTAAATCGCCAATTTTTAGAGAAAAAAGCGATAAACTCAGTAAAAAGATTGGAGTTGCCACTGGGCTTGCTTGGACAAGCGTGGGAGGCGATATTATGCCTATTGAAGTTGTGCTAATGCCATCGGCTGCTGAAAAGCTAACGCTTACAGGTAAATTGGGCGATGTTATGAAAGAATCTGCTGTGGCAGCTCTTTCATTTATTCGCTCTAATTATAAAAAATTGGGACTTAGCGAAGGCTTTAATCGAAAAAAAGAAGTGCATATTCATGTGCCAGAGGGCGCTATTCCAAAAGATGGACCATCGGCAGGCATAACGATAGCTGTGGCAATAATTTCAGCCGTGTCAGAAAAAGCCGTCCCGGGAAATATCGCTATGACTGGCGAAATCACGCTGCGTGGCAATATTTTGCCTATCGGAGGCTTGAAAGAAAAGCTATTGGCTGCGAAAAGAATCGGCATCAATAAAGTTATTATCCCAGCCGATAATCAACGCGAAATCGATGATTTTGCCGATGATATTCGTGATGGCTTGGAAATTATTCCAGTTAAAACTCTGATTGAAGCTATTCCACATATTTTTGCCACAAACGGCAAAATTAATGCGTAGGCTTGGCGCCATGGCATCTATAAAATATTGACATAACTTGAATTGCCTAACAAAGCATTACAATGTTTTAATGTTTTCGACGTTTATATGAGTAAAATTGAGGCTATATTATGTCTGCAATATCGTCGCACCAAAAGGGTTTCGTTGTAATATCTTTCGGCAGCAACAGATTTACTAGCATAGAAGTAAATGACTTTAAGGAACTATTTTATTTGCATATAGATGATGAGCAACGCAACTTTATCGTGGATTTTAGTGGGGTTGAATATATGGACAGCACTGCACTTGGGACGCTGATAAGTTGCTATAAATTATTAAACGGTAGCGGGACGCTAGCGATTACGTCGCTTAGCAATCCAGTATATGAACTTTTTGATTTGACGCGAATGAATAGCATATTTAAAATTTTTGAAAATGTAGAAACGGCTATAAACTATTTTAAGTCGGAGAAAATATGAAAAGAGTAGCGGTATTACTAGTTTTTTTATCTTTTTTTGCAATCTCTTGCAACAAGGCAAAAGTTGAGAACAAAGAAGTGGCAAGCAGCGAACCAATCGACAAAAATATATATCCAAAAGATGGGAAAATAGAGTTTGCGGGGATAGTTTGGAAAGTAGCTGATAATACCGAACCGCAATCAATGGAAGATTTAATATACGTATCGAGCAACAAAAATGTATTTGTCGATAGTTTAGGCAATTTGCATTTAGTAGTAAAGTCGCTCGAGGGAAGCTGGCTCGGGGCAGAAATTGAATCTGAACAAGATTTTCCGTTTGGCGATTTCGATTTCACTATAGAAACAAATTTAGATGCCATTGATAGCAATTGCATAGCTGTGCTTTCGGCGAGAAGACCAGCAAATAGAAAAACAACTGGTATGACCGAATGTGGCATTAGAATATACGGCAAGCCTTTATATGAACCCGATGGAAATATAGAATATTACTTATATTCCACAGACCGAAAATTTGCACTCGTCGAATATCCAAAAATAACAGAACCTTTTGAAAAATCTAATACTTTGCATAGCTTGAAAATTTATCAAGATTTTTTTGAATATTCTACTGCCCAATCGGCTGACGGCAAAGTATTGAGAAAAATAAAAATTGACAAAAAAACAAAAATAGCTGGCGACGACGAGGACAAAATCGTTTTTGCGAAGCCGGGCTCTCCGATGAAAGTTGCATTAGGATTTTACTTGTATGATTTAGAAGCTAATGCTAAAAATTCGGAAACCGAAATTGTTATATCTAACTTTAAGCATAACCTTACTAGTAACACTATCGCAGGCAAGTGATGCAAAAGCCAATAAGCGTTTCAAGGCTAACCCAAGTAATCAAGAACACGCTTGAGCTATCTTTTAGCGATATATCAGTCGAGGGCGAAATCTCTAATTATAAAGAGCATAGCTCTGGGCATAGATATTTCACATTGAAAGATGCTAACGCACAGATTTCTTGCACAATGTGGAAAGGTAGGTATTTGAATTTTCTGCCCAAAGATGGAATGAAGGCAGTTGTGTCTGGCAGCCTTACTGTGTATCCTCCAAGGGGCAATTATCAAATAGATGTTAGCTCAATGTTGCCTGCGGGGCAGGGCGATTTATATCTCGCTTACGAAGCGCTGAAGGCAAAGCTTTCCGAAAGTGGATATTTTGATGAAAGTCGCAAAAAAGCATTGCCAGCTATACCACTTTCGATAGGCATTTCAACTTCCCCGACAGGTGCAGCAGTGCAAGATATGCTTACAACGATTGAGCGACGGTTTCCGAAATGCACAGTATACTTTCGCCCAACCCTTGTGCAGGGCGAAGGCAGTGCGGAAGATATAGTGCGGGCTATCGAGGCACTTGAGCAGACAGATGCGGAGGTTATCATTATTGGTCGCGGCGGTGGTTCTATCGAAGATTTGTGGTCGTATAACACTGAAATAGTTGCAAATGCTATATATAACGCTACCAAACCAATAATTTCAGCCGTCGGGCATGAAACAGACTTCACGATAGCAGATTTTGTTGCTGATAGGCGAGCAGCCACTCCCACTGCTGCCGCCGAACTTGTAACTCCATATCTCCTTGAAGATATAGAAAAAGACTTGCTCCAGCAAGCAATTTTTTTACATAAAATGCTAAAAAATCATATAATTAGCAAGAAAAATGAGATCGGAACTTCATTCGGTAAGCATATTAGTAAAATAGTAAGGGACAAAATACGACAGCAGATGCAGCTGCTCGATACAACAGATATTGCAGGCAAAAAGATATTAGCGGCGAAAATACAAGCGAGCAAAGATAAGTTAGATTATTTTCAAAAATTGCTATCATCTCTGCACCCGCTATCTCCGCTGTCGCGAGGTTTTGCCGTGCTTCGCTCCAATGGAGAAATTATTAAAACTGATAGTCCGATTTCTAATTACACAAAACTCGAAATATTGAGAAAGATTGATACGGCAGTTGTAAAAGTTGAAAAAATTTATCCTCCAGATTTATTTATGGTGAGCTAATGGACACAAATATTAATTTTGAAGAAAAAATTATACGCATTCAAGAAATAGCTGAGCTTTTGGAAGAGTCGGCTCTACCGCTAAACGAGCTAATAGAGCTATATGAAGAGGGTATGAAGCTATCAATCGAATGCCGCAATTATCTCGAGAAAGCAGAGATGAAAGTCGAGACGATAACGGCTGAATATTTCCCTGCCAAAGATGCGGGCGTTTAAATAGATTAATTATATATAGAAATATTAGTGGTTGCAAATATTTTTTTTGAACAAATAATTATTTTTTCCTATATTGCATAAATAATTCTTCGGGATTTTTATAATATTCAGTCAACTCATTGAAATTTATTCACAACAACAATCAATGAACATATTTTTTCATTATAAAATATAGGTCGAAATGGCTACAAACAATTCTGCAGCAAACGGTCCCACCTCTGAATCTACCCAAGTCATTGACGTTATAGAGCTAAAGTCAAAGCGTATAGCCGAATTGACTTCTATCGCGAAAGGGCTTGGAATCACAAATTTCAGCGATTTGCGGAAGCAAGAGCTTATAGTAAAAATCGTCGAAGCGCAAGCAACCGTTGGAGTAAAAGATACGCAAATTGAAGGGACAATCACAAACGAAGGTGTCTTGGAAGTTTTGCCTGATAGCTACGGTTTTCTGCGCTCTGCTGACTACAACTACTTGCCTTCGCCTGACGACATCTATGTCTCACCTTCCCAAATCAAAAAATTCTACTTACGCACAGGCGATACAATTCGCGGGCAAGTGCGTCCACCAAAAGAAGGCGAAAGATTTTTTGCCCTGTTAAAAGTGGAAACAGTGAATTATCTCTCCCCAGACAACGTTCGTGAAAGAACAATTTTCGATAATCTTACTCCGCTATATGCCAATAGCAGATTGAGGCTTGAGAGAGCGCCCAGCGAACATTCTATGCGCATAGTCGATTTGCTTGCACCAATCGGCAAAGGGCAGCGCGGGCTTATTGTTTCGCCTCCAAAATCTGGCAAAACTATCCTCTTGCAACAAATCGCAAATAGCATAACGACCAACCATCCCGAAGTGAAGCTGATCGTTCTGCTAATCGACGAACGCCCAGAGGAAGTTACTGATATGGAACGCTCTGTGAAAGCCGAAGTAGTTGCCTCTACTTTTGATGAGCCGCCAGATCGCCACGTGCAAGTTGCGGACATGGTATTAGAGAAAGCCAAGCGATTAGTCGAAGCTAAGCAAGATGTAGTCGTATTGCTCGATTCCATTACACGGTTAGCTCGCGCGCATAATACAGTTGTGCCTCATTCTGGCAAAATACTCTCTGGTGGCGTTGATGCAAATGCTTTGCATAAGCCCAAACGATTTTTTGGTGCTGCAAGAAACGTCGAAGAGGGCGGCTCGCTAACTATCATTGCAACTTCGCTTGTCGAGACTGGCAGCCGAATGGATGAAGTTATATTTGAGGAATTTAAAGGCACGGGCAATATGGAATTGGTGATCGATAGACGCCTTGCCGAAAGGAGAATATATCCCGCTATAGACGTTAATCGCTCTGGCACACGCCGCGAGGAATTGCTATTAGATGCCGATGAACTTAATAGAATTTGGATACTTCGCAAAGTATTAAGCGAACTTCAACCTGTCGAAGCAATGGAATTTTTAATCGATAGGCTCAAAGTTCGTAAAACAAATCGCGACTTCCTTAATTCAATGAATAGCTAGTATTATTTTTCTGCTGCCTCATAAGGTAACAGATGAGAGCGGTCGCTGTTCTTTAGATGGGGCTGTCTCATAAGGTAACAATCGCGAGCGTCGCTGTTCTCCAGATGTCCTACATCTTCGAGGTGTAGGACATCTTAAAGCCAAATTGTAATGAACCCGAAGGGTTCAAATGTTTGTAGTAAAGATTAATCAGCGATTTATACGACCCCGTAGAGGTCGAATTATGTTATACAATCTTATTTTCTACAAACATCAAATCCCTTCGGGATTAAACCCAAATAATGCATTAGAAACCTTTTAAGACAGCCCCATCTTAAAATCTAATATTTTCTTATAGATACGCAATCAGTTATTATTCCTAATGTATTATTTGAGTTTTCATAGTGTTATCACTAATTTTTTTCTTATTTCGTATTATACAATATCGGCGATATACAGCAAATTATCGTGGTTCAATTTGTGCTATTCTTTAGTGGGGTCAGCTATGAAAAATCTTTTTTTACTTTCTTTTTTCTTTGTGATGCTGCCCGTGGTAGCTATGCCGCAGCAATGTCAGTGGGCGCAAAGGATAGGTGGTAGCAATTACGACTATGCCGATGACATTGCAGCAGACGCAAGTGGCAACGTTTATGTTGCAGGACGCACAAATACTTATAACATTACTTTAAACAATGGAATTAGCCTATTAGGCAAAGGCGATTACGACGGATATGTGGTAAAATACAACTCATCTGGGCTATGCCAATGGGCACATAGAATTGGTGGAACTAACGCGGATTATGTATATGGGATGGCTTTAGATAGTAACGGTAATGTCTATGTCGTGGGTGATTTTCGCTCTGCTTCTATTACTTTCGCTAGCGGCGTAGTTTTAACAAAATCTGCGAAAGTGGATATTTTTTTAGCAAAGTATAATTCGGCTGGAGTATTGCAATGGGCTGAGCAGATTACCAATGCAGGTGGCTACAATCCGCAAAAAGTGGCAGTAGATCCAAATGGCAACGTCTATGTTGCAGGCGCCTTTAATGTCGTTTCAGACACAATAGCTTTCAATAATGGGGTCAGCATGGTCGCCACTGGCAGTAATTCTTTTATAGCAAAATATAATTCATCTGGGCTATGTCAATGGGCAGAGAAAATAACGAATGGGCGTGAAATACAAAGTATAACGGTAGGCGACGCGAATAGCGTTTATATTACATCTTCCTATAGTGGCACGCTCACACCTATTTTCAATAATGGAGTATCGATTCAACCTTCTATTGGTTATAGTGATTCTTACATAGCTAAATACAATGCGTCTGGGCTGTGCCAATGGGCTCGAAGTATAACAGGACCTGGCAATGAATTAGTGTATGGTATTGCAGCAAAAGGCAGTGACGTTTATGCTGTTGGTATATTCATCAAGATGGGAGCTTTTGGGGTAACTAATATTTATTTTAATAATTACGTGGCTCTTACTGCGGATTATTCAGCCGCTTTTATTGCTAAATATGATTCGTCTGGATTATGCCAATGGGCAGAAAAAATTACCGGGTCTGGAGGTAGCGGCTCGCAGCAATTAAAGAGTGCAACAATAGGTGGCGACGGAAATATGTATTGTATTGGCACCTTTGGAGCGGATACTCTGACTTTAAATAATAACGTAACTCTTGCACGCTATAACATTGCTGGATACGACGATGATGTGTTTTTTACAAAGTATAACTCATCTGGCGACTGCCAATGGGCAGAAAGGATTGCAGGCAGCCACTACGAGTATGCCTCAGGCGTGGTGTTGGACGGAAGCAACAACATTTATCTGGCAGGTAGATTCCAATCGGACACAGTTCGTTTCAACAACGGCAAAAATCTACCTCTGAGCGCTAAAGAAGATGCTTTTGTTTGTAAATATGAACAACTATATTCTTCACAAATTATATCGCCTACAGCCGCTTGGAACATACTTTCTGCAAACGTTGTGCCTGCAAATACATCGATGAGTAGTATATTAAGTCCACTTTCAGGCAACTTGCAGCAAGTCAAAAACGTTTATGGCGAAATTTATGCTCCGCCATTTACCAATACTTTGACCAGTTGGAATAAATACCACGCGTATCAAGTTCGCTTGACAACAGCAGCACAATTTCAAATTACTGGAACTCCGATTGTTCCCGAAGCTACTCCGATTACTTTAAATCAGCTCGGCTGGTATTGGCTGCCATATT
>JAKIZN010000372.1 GCA_022708005.1 Bacteroidota bacterium
AGCATCTTCTAATTCGATTTCTTTTGCAACCGATACGCCGTCTTTTGTTACAAGTGGAGCACCGAATTTTTTATCTATAACAACGTTTCTTCCTTTTGGACCAAGTGTAATTTTAACTGTATTAGCCAATTGGTCTACGCCTTTTTTTAAAGCGGCACGAGCTTCTGTATCAAAAGTGATGATTTTAGCACTCATTTTTTTTATTTCTCCTTTTATTTTAAATTATTTAAGTTGCTTGATTTATTATAATTTATCGTCAGCGCAATAAGATTAAGCATTTAATTTAGCGAAAACATCGCTTTCGCGCATAATTAAATAATCTTCGCCATCGATGGATACTTCTGTGCCAGCATATTTCCCATACAATACTTTATCGCCAGCTTTCAATGACATTGCGATAACTTTGCCGTCGTCAGCGATTCTGCCAGTGCCAACAGCCATTATTTCGCCTTGCATAGGCTTTTCTTTAGCGGTATCGGGGATGATAATGCCGCCTTTGGTTGTTTCTTCGGCTTTAGCCGGCTTTACGATAATGCGATCGTGCAATGGGGTTAAATTCATTTTAAATCCTCCAACAAATTGAAATATTAATCATTTAAACAAATTTTTAAAATTGTTAGCACTCATTGCTTGCGAGTGCTAACAGTAAAACGAATTGATATTTTTATTATTGTGCAATAAATTTATTTATAAGGAATTTTTTTTAGAAGTCTGACTATTTTTCTCGTAAAAGCTTCATTTGCACAAACGAAAATATCATCAGAATTACGAATAATATGAAAGCAATAGCAGACGCATAGCCCATCATATCGCTTTTGTCGAAAGCATACGAAAATACCATATAAACCAATGTCATAGTTGAATTAAGTGGTCCGCCTTTGGTCATCACAAATATTTCCACAAAAATTTGAAATGACTTGATGGTATTAATCACCAACACAAATAGCAAAGTTGAACGCAGCATAGGCAGCGTCAATCTCCAAAATTTTTGCCAAGCAGTGGCGCCGGCAAGCTCCGCCGAGCTATAAATATCGTCGGGTATTGCCTGCATTCCAGCTAATATTAATATAGTATAATAGCCAGTAGATATCCACACGTCCATTGCCATAATCGATAGCAACGAAAAATTGGTATCCATCAGCCAGCCTTTTTCGGGGTAGGGCAGCCCAAGCATTTGGAGCAAGAGATTGATATAGCCATTTTTAGAATATAAATTTAGAAATATCAAAGAGATAACAACAAGCGAAGTAACCGATGGCATAAAAAATGATGTGCGGAAGAACTCTTTGAATCTTACAAATTTTGAATTTAATAAATTTGCAAGAAATAGAGCAAATGCGGTGGTTACGGGAACAGTTCCGAGCGTAAAGAAAGTTGTATTGGCAAGTGCTTTCCAAAATATTTTATCATTTAATGCTTGCGAATAATTTTTTAGTCCGATAAAAGAATAATTATCAGTCAGAGAGTTATATTTGCCGAAACTCAGCACTAAAGCCCAAATTAAAGGATAAAGCCAAAACACTAAAAATGTTATTATCCATGGCATAAGCAAAGTGTAAGTCATTATTTTATTTCTAGCATTGCTCATTCAGCAAATTCCCTTAGTTTGCGGTAAAGCAATTCAACGGGCAAGCCAACTATATTATAATAGCACCCTACTATATTTGAGACAAATACTGCGCCGAAATCGTCTTGGATGCCGTAAGCGCCTGCTTTGTCCATCGGCGAGCCGCTCTCGATATAAGCCCATATTTCGTCATCGAGCAGCTTTCTAAAAGTAACATCTGTTTCTTGATATGCGGTAACGTTCCTGCCTGTGAGCGATTCGACTATTGCAATGCCAGTAAATACTTTATGCGTGCGTCCGCTTAATTC
>JAKIZN010000373.1 GCA_022708005.1 Bacteroidota bacterium
TTTTGATTTGGCTCGCTCCAAAAATGCCAAAATTTTATTACTTTTAAATCTTCTTCGGTTTTCGAACAGGATAAAATTAGTGGTAAAATAAGAATTAAAAGCAGATATTTTTTCATCGTTTTTCCTCGTTGCTATAATTAACTTCAACTGACCTTATGATTTTTTGGAACACATCTTCAAATTGATAATAGGCATCTTCAGGGGATTGCAAAATCAGAAAGAAAATTTGGTTGTTTGTTATAACTGCAAATTCAAGCATAATAAACGCTATATCGCCTTCTTTGTGCTTAGCACGGACTATATTTTCGATGGCATCATTGCCTTTGATTCGCATGCTCTTTTTTTGCCTATATTCATAAACTGCAAATCTTTGGGCTATCGATATTCTTGATTGTTCCCAAAATTGCACCAAACCTTCTACTCCACCAGACAGCACATCTTCTGGAAGGTTCGATACTAATCCGCCAGTTGCGCCGATAACCAGCGGGTCAGAATATGGATCAATTTTATCTTGGGAAATAAGCAAGTTGATATTATTGCTGTCGCGGTTGAACCAAATATGCCAACTATCTGGTATTTCGAGAGATACTTTGTTGTTCGGATCGCTTACTTTTTTCATATTGCCAAAGTCGGGTTTTGGGTAAAGCATATCGATAATTTCTTGATGACGTGCCTTATCTTGCTTGGCAAGCTCGTCCTCGCCTAATTTATCATAGCAATATGCCCGATTATTCAAACTATTCAAATCATTCGGGTCAATTTCTAGCACTTTTGAATAATCCTCTATTGCCTTGCTGAACTCTTCCTCGTGAACGTAGCCATTCGCCCTATTATAATATACTTTTTGGCTATTTAGCCCTAATTTTATAGCTTGGGTAAAGTCGTTGATTGCGTCTTTGTATTTGCCTTCGGTGTAGTTAAGTCTACCGCGCAAAAAGTATAGCTCGGGATTGGTAGAGTTATATTTAGCGGCAAGTTCAAAATCCTTGCGAGCATTGACGAAATCTTCCGTATAAAGGTAAAAGCTACCTCTATTCATATATGCTTCGGCAAACTGTGGGTCTAATTTTATGGCTTGGGTGAAGTCCGACAGAGCTTCGTGAAATTTTTCTAAATAGTTATAGGCAAGCCCACGATTATTATAGGAATCTGGAAAATCTGGATTATATTTTATAGAAGCAGTAAAATCTTCTATTGCTTTTTCGAGTTCGCTCAGATATAAATAGGTAAGCCCACGATAATAATATGCTTCAAAGTTGTCGGAATCCAACTCAATAGTTTCGTTAAAGTATGGCAGCGCAGCCTGATAATTATTTTTATACAGCGCTAGCTTTCCTTTTTCAAGCAGCACATCGGGGGATTCTGCGCAATAGCAATAGCTAACTATGGCAAACATAGCTATAACTATTGAAATAATTATTTTTGATTTTTTCATATCGCAATTCAGCTCATTAAGTTTAACAATCATTTGGGCTGAAACTCTTGTATATACAAGGGAGTAAATTCACTTGGGTCAATAAATTGCCCGTTTTTAAATAATTCAATAGCGTATTCTGCAATAAAATTAGCAACTATTCCATTCGCAAAGTGCGACTCTATCCCTAAAGGCTCAAATCCTGTGCCAGCGAAGAAGGTGTCAGCGCCAACGCTTTCCTTTAGTCTATCAAGTGAGTCGAAAGCAATGTCAGACAAAGGATTTGCAAATTTATCATATTTGCGAAAATACACAAGATCTTTATGGGATTTGATGCTAACCAGAATATCGCTATATTTTTGTGCATATTTCGAGCAATGAAAAGCGAGTGCATCGGCAGTTGGCACAGATATTAATTTGGGCAAACCGCCAAAGCAAAGCGACTTCGCAGTA
>JAKIZN010000374.1 GCA_022708005.1 Bacteroidota bacterium
CTGTAATCGGTATCGTCTCCATATATGAAAAAGCCTTTTTCGGGCAAGCCAATTGTCTCTATAACTTGCCTTTTGATAAATGCTCCTTCAAATGTAAAAGCTTCGACTGGAACAAGCTCGCTCTTTAAATCATCAGTGTTTATGATAGATTTCCAAATGCTTTTGAATGGATTGCTAAGGTTGATTTTGGTTACATCGTTGTAGTAAATTCCATCTAAATTATGGCGTAGCGGGCATATAACATCGAAATTTTCTATATGCGACATTATAACTTCCAAGCAATTTTCGTCGGCAACCACATCGTCATCCATAAGCCAAATATAGTCTGCTCCTTGCTCCATAGCATATTTAGCTGCGGTATATTGTCCGCCAGAACTACCGAGATTTTCTTGCTTGATGGTGGTCAAATCTTGTTGCTTGCTAAGCCATTCTTCCGTGCCGTCGGTGGAATTATTGTTGATAATGACAATTTCATCTATCTTAAATGTTTGGTTTCTTAGCCCAGAAACTACTTTTTTTAGCAGCTCGAGCCTGTTGTATGTTACCACACAAGCTATTATTTTTTCCATAAGCTCTTATC
The DNA here is from genome assembly GCA_022708005.1 of Bacteroidota bacterium. Taxonomy (GTDB): domain Bacteria; phylum Bacteroidota; class Ignavibacteria; order Kapaibacteriales; family UBA2268; genus JAKIZN01. The sequence continues at coordinate 581 of JAKIZN010000374.1, forward strand.
AATTTGATAGTAAAAATTGTCTTCGTTGTTAATTATAAAGTCAATCAAGCATTTAGTAGCTTCGATATGGCTCGGCAATTTCACAAATTTTGCGATATGCTCTAATTCAATCCAAAGAAAATCGGTATGCTCTTTGGATAGCTTTACTTCTGACGTGCCTTCGACTTCGCACACAAACACTGGAGCAAAGCCGACTGTATCATTAATCGTATTAAAAAAGGAAGCAACATAAGGCAAAGTCCATAACTTATATGGCTGTAGCGATGCTTCTTCTTGCAACTCTCTGACAGCCGCTTGCAAAGCTGTTTCGTTTGGCTCTATTCTGCCGGTGATGGCCTGCCACATCAGCGGATAAGGCTGTGTGCTTGGGCTTCTTTTTAGTATCAATTGCTTATATGAATCCGATGAAATATCGAATTTAATCACATGCAGTTGCACAGTATTTGACAAAAACTTGGGCATCAAAATATATATTTAATTGCTACAAAACCACCCACTAACAGCAATGCAAAAGCAATCGATAATTTGTCAAAATACTTATCTACGGTCCAACATAATAAATCAAGCCGCCAACCAGCACAAACCTTGCAGCCCTACCTATCAGCGACACCCCAACGAATGATAGAAAGTCCATCTGCACCGCACCGGCAGCAATAGTTGCTACTTTATAAGGAATTGGAGTAAATGAGGCTATAGCCAAGAACCATATACCAACCTCGCTATTGTATTTTGCAACGATTGTTCCCCATACTTCTTGAGCGTGATAAAAATCAATAATCCTATGCCCTACTGTTTCCATAAGCCCCATACCTATATAGTACCCGCCAATTCCACCTATGACTGAGCCAACTGTGCACCAAAACGCGGCTTTAAATCCCATTTTAGGACTGCTAATAGCTATCGCCAGCAATAAAATATCAGGTGGAAGCGGAAAGAACGATGCTTCGATAAACGATATGATGAATAAAGCTTGGAACGCATAAGGCTTATTGGCAAAGCTTTCCATCCATTCTTTAGATTTATGAAGCACTTGTTTGATGTATTGAATCATTGTTATCCGTAATGGCATAGTAAAAAGAACAAATTTAACAAAAAAAATCAAAACGATTACCAAATTCATTTGCAGCGAAAACGCTTTAAAATTGATTAGTTGGAAATATATAGAGAATTTATAAGCAAATTTTCTTTGTTAATTTAGTAATTTTCAATAAATTAGAGTTCATTTAATTTTGCAAAATGAAAATTATTTATACATAGTAGGAGTATTGGCTTGAAAAAGTATTTG
>JAKIZN010000375.1 GCA_022708005.1 Bacteroidota bacterium
ATGGATTGCCAAATCGCTGTGTTTCGCCGGGTTTAAGTGGCTTATTAAATTTCAAATTATAAACTTTTACAAGCTGATTGTTCTGAGTGTAGAACTGCAAAGCACCTTCTACTTCGCGAATATCTTTGTCTGAAGTATTTGTAATTTCAAATACTATCACGTCCACAGATTGCTTGCCTTCGTCGCGAGGCTGGAAGCCAACGTAATGGAATTTATGATTAAGTGCCAAATCTACTCTCGATATAGTATTTTCGCAAAAAGATAAACTTCTGCTACGGACAAATTGCTTTTGCGACTTTATAATATCTAAAACTGTTTTGCCAACAACAGAGTCTTTATTGGCGGCTAATCTTACTAATCCATTTGCGAATAGTTCGATTTCTTCTTTAGTAAATGAAGGCTCATTTTTCACTTTTTGCGAAATATCGCCTAAATTATGCAAAGTTATTTGCTCTTGCATAGTAGTTGAATTAGAAAACTCGCCTTTAGTGCAAGCACTAATTACAAGGCTGGTCAGCAACAGAAAAATTGCTATTTTCTGATTAGACATAAATAATAGCTCCTAAATATTAGAATAAACTGCAAATTAACAAAAAACAAAATTAAATAATTTTCCCCAATATATAAAATTAAATTAAGCTCTCAGCAGCGTAGCAACGTCAACTTGATTAGCGCCTGCATACATTAGCATATCGGCGAGCGAGTTAAGAGTAGAGCCAGTTGTCAATACGTCATCGACTAACAGGATAGTTTTCCCATTTGCATCGCTATTTTTCGTTAATGTGAAAATATTTTTTACATTGCTTCTACGTTGTGCGCCGTCCATCAACGTTTGCGAAATAGTATATTTATGCCTTTTGGCAAAAGTTGGATTGAAAGCAACTTTTAATCGCTCAGCTACTCCGCGAGCAATAAAATCCGACTGATTATATCCCCTTTCTCTATATTTTGCCTTATGAATTGGCACTGGCACAACAACATCATATTTCGGCATAGCTTCTTTAGCTATCAAATCGCCAAGCATCACGCCCAATTTATAACCTATTTTGCGAACTCCATGATATTTTAGATTATAAACTAATTTCATCGTGCTTTCTTTTTCGCTTGAAAATAAGCTGATAGCGTTGGTAATCGATAGCTCGTCCCTGCCAATATTTTTAATTAAGTCATTTACTATAGCTTCTCGCGATGGGGCAGTTGGCAAGGAATATAGGCACTTTTTGCATATAATTTCGTCAATAGAAGAATTGAGCTTCTCATCGCAAATAACGCAATGCCAGGGGAAAATGAATTCTGCTAAGCTATTGGCTATATATTTGATTTTATTTAGCATAAGTCTAAGTCGACATAGTGCTTTCTATTTTAATACTCTTGGGACGCGGCGTGTTATCAAACTCGTAATTTCATAAGGTATCGAACCAGCTAAATCAGATAGTTCATAAACACTTATCTCGTCATTGCCTTGCTTGCCGATAATTACTACTTCGTCGCCCGGCTTGATATTATTATTGCCAATATCGAACATACACTCGTCCATACATACCGTTCCTATCTGGTTGTAGCGTTTGCCGCCTATTAGGCATTGCATTTTATTCGTTAGCGAGCGAAGCAGTCCATCGCCGTAGCCGATAGGAACTACTGCCACGTTTGTATCTCTATCGGCGATATACCGCAAGGCGTAGCCGACTGTTTCGCCTTTGTTCAACTGCTTTGTAAGCTGAACTTGCGATTTCAAGCTAAGTACGGGCTTGATATTCATTTTTTGTGCTAATTGCGGGGTGCCCATTATTCCGTGAAACGATATGCCCGGGCGCACAAGGTTGCATTGCTTGCACGGCAAATTAACCAATCCCGCA
>JAKIZN010000376.1 GCA_022708005.1 Bacteroidota bacterium
TGTTACAACTAACCCATCTTTGCTTGCGCTGGAGGATCCTTCAGTCGATGTGAAGAAAAGAATTTTAGAAATACACGAAACAATTGGCGGGCATTTGTCTGTTGAAGTAAATTCGACGGATACGCACCGTATGCTCAGCGAAGCAGACGAAATTTTGTCGTGGTTTCCAGAGGCAACAATTAAAATCCCGATGATACCTGCGGGGCTTGCGGCTGTCAAATATCTTTCATCGCAAAATGTTCCAACTAATGTAACGCTTGTGTTTAGTGCAACGCAAGCGATAGCAGCAGCAAATGCAGGCGCCACCTATGTATCTGTTTTTATGGGGCGTTTAGATGACATATCGACAAGTTCAAAAACAGTAATGGAAGAAATATGTGATATTTGGGACGTTCAAGGCTATGATTCTTTGATTATTGCTGCATCTATTAGACATCCGCAGCATATCATAGATGCTGCTTTGGCTGGCGCCGATATTGCAACTGTGCCGTATAAAGTGCTGATGCAATCGCTATCGCACCCGCTAACGTCGAGCGGAATAGAAAAATTTCTGTTAGATTATGATAAAATGCAGACAGAAAGGCAAAAGCTGATAGGCATATAAGATAGAACTATCTCATAAGATAGTAGATAAGAGTATCCGTGTTCTCCAGATGTCCTACACTTTCGAGGTGTAGGACATCTTAAAGCTAAATATTTCCTTACGGATACGCAGCCAGTTAGAGCTCCTATCGAATTATTTGGATTTATTGTCTGCCAAGCTGCCGATGAGAAAAAATGATTAAGGGCGAGTATTTTTTTGACTCGCCCTTATTTTATTATTAGCCGTGCAGTTGCACTAATTCTTTAATATTAAGTTCCAGCATTATAATCGCTGATATATGCAATTTGTTCGTCGGTCAATTTATCCATCGACATATTCATCATTTGCAATTTTGTTTCTGCGATAAACTCGTCTTGCTCAGCGGGCAAATCAATCACTTCATTAGGCAACTTAGTGCCAGCTTTATGTGCTTCTACTAAGCGCAAATGCGACATAAATTGATTAGCAAAAGACATATCCATAACTTCTGATGGGTGACCTTCGGCAGCAGCGAGATTAATTAACCTGCCTTGCGCTAATAAATATATCCTATTGCCATTTTTAAGTGTGTACTCTTCGCAATTTGGACGAATAGTACGTTTGGAAACAGCTAATTCTTCTAACTCTGGAATATTTATTTCGGCGTCGTAATGCCCAGTATTGCAAACTATAGCGCCATCGCGCATATTTTCAAAATGCCATTTGCGGATAACGTCTTTTACGCCAGTTGCGGTAACAAATACATCACCAACTTTTGCGGCGTCGTTCATTGCCATTACTTCGTGTCCTTCCAAAACTGCCTTTAATGCCGCGGTTGCCTTGACTTCTGTGCAAATTGTATTTGCTCCCAAGCCTTTCGCTCTTTTGGCAACTCCACTGCCACAATGCCCGTGCCCTGCAACGACAAAATTTTTGCCTGCGAGCAAAACTGAAGTAGCGCGGATAATACCGTCAAGCGTGGATTGTCCTGTTCCATATACGTTATCGAAATCCCACTTAGTCTCAGTATCATTTACTGCGTAAACTGGATAAAGCAATTTGCCTGCTGCTTGACGAGCACGCAATCGTTGCACACCAGTTGTGGTTTCTTCGGTGCCGCCGACAATGTGATTTATAGCCATTTCTTGATATTTTTCATGCACGGTATTGATTAAGTCGCAGCCGTCATCTAATGTAAGGTGTGGATTTTGGTCAATAGTTCGCTCTATGCACCAATAAAAATCTTCATGATTTCCATACCAAGCATATATAGAAATTCCTTCTT
>JAKIZN010000377.1 GCA_022708005.1 Bacteroidota bacterium
ATTAGCTCCGCTTTGAAAGATGGAAAGCATCAGGAAGTTTGGCTGTATCGCAGTCTTATTAAAGAGTTTACATTTGATTTAATATCGGCTGGTGTCTATAAATTATCAGACATCAAAGAATAACTTACATTTTAAGGTGTTTCATGAACGTTCCATTATTAGATTTAAAATTACAATATCAATCATTAAAAAATGAATTAGAAGCTGCTGTTTTAAGGGTCATAGAGTCGCAATCGCTCATACTTGGCAGCGAAGTTGCAAATCTTGAGAGTAGTCTTGCAGATTACTGCGGCACAAAATACGCTATTGGCGTTTCAAGCGGAACAGATGCTTTGCTTATGGCTCTAATGGCATTAAATATAAAGCCCGATGACGAGGTTATTCTGCCAACTTATTCTTTTTTCGCTACCGCTGGAGTTGTCGCAAGGCTGTTTGCCAAGCCAATTTTTGTTGATAGCAATCCTATAACTTATAATATCAATCCAGACTTAATTGAAGAAAAAATAACAAGCAAGACCAAAGCCATTATTCCCGTTCATTTATATGGGCAATCTTGCGATATGGATAGGATTATTGAAATTGCAGATAAGCACGGTATACCCGTTATAGAAGATGCGGCGCAGGCAATAGGCTGCCAATATCGCAATGGCAAGCGAGTTGGCTCTATGGGTATTATCGGCTGCTATTCATTCTATCCCACAAAAAATTTAGGTGCTTTCGGCGACGGCGGATTAGTTGTTACTAATGACGAAAAGCTGGCAGAAAAGCTATTCCAGATGCGCAATCACGGCATGGAACCGAAATATCATCATAAATTCGTTGGCGGAAACTTTAGATTAGACGCCCTGCAAGCAGCAGTTTTAAATGTAAAGTTGCCACACCTTGAAAGCTGGCACAGCCGCAGAAGACAAAATGCAGAGATATATTATAACGCCTTTATAGAATTAGGGTTAGCGAGCGGGGTTGGCATAACTGAATTTGATGTTAGCAATAAAGTGCTATTGCCCACAGCCCTATACAAAGATTTTGGACACAAAAATTATCATATTTACAATCAATTTGTTATTCGCGTGGAAAAGCGAGATGAGTTAAGAAAATTTCTATCGGAAAACTCTATCGGTACAGAAATTTATTATCCCGTCCCATTCCATAAACAAGAATGTTTCGCTTATTTAAATAGCAATGCTAATGAATTTCCAATTGCCAATAGACTTGCAGATGAGTCTATAGCGCTACCAATTTATCCAGAGCTAAGCGAAGAGCAAATAAGGTATGTTGTTTCCAAGATAGCAGAATTTATGGGATAGATAGTAGCAAAAGTTGCTTAAATTAATGCTTTTTGTTCAATGGCAACAGCTTGCTATTTGCAATATATTCTTCATAAATTATTTTGCCAATTATCGATTATTTCTTAAATTGATAGTTTTAGAATGTTTAAGTTTAATTTTTTTTCACAAAATTGCGATATTTTTATATGTTTAATAAATTCGGCTATTTAAAATGAATCAAAGAACATTGCATTGGGCTTTTGCTATACTGTCGTTCGCATTAGCTTTTGTGGTTTATACTATGACAGTGCAACCATCGGTACCATTTTGGGATTGTGGTGAATTTTCGGCAGCAAGCGTATGGCAGCAAGTTCCCCACCCGCCCGGCGCTCCGCTGTTCCTAATATTTGGCAAGTTATTTCACTTGCTCATTCCTTTTGGCGACGACGGCTGGAAAATCAATATGGTATCGGTTTTATCGAGTGCGCTAACAGTATGGCTATTGTATTTGATAACCGTTATGGTAATTAAGAATTTCCGCAAAGGAGAAGTTGAAGATATTGGTTCGGCTAT
>JAKIZN010000378.1 GCA_022708005.1 Bacteroidota bacterium
CGCCGCTCGGAATAGTATAAACAAAAACCTTAAGTTGCTTAGTTTTCTTCGCCTAACTGATAGCGGCGGAAATTAGTAATTTTCGTATCTGTGCCAGCTATAGCTGCAATTTCCTTAACAACGTCGCCAACTGTTTTGTTGCCATCTTTAACAAAAGCTTGCTCTACCAAGCATTGCTCTTGATAGAATTTCTCGAGCTTGCCATCAGCGATTCTTTCGGCTATATCCGCTGGCTTGCCTGCGTCGATAGCTTGTTGCTTGTAAATTTCTTTTTCTTTCAATAAAGTAGCTTGATCGACATCGCTTCTATCAACAAACTGCGGATTCATTGCAGCAATTTGCATTGCAATATCTCTGACCAAAGCGAAAGCTGCATCGCTTAAATTAGCAGTCGACATTTCGATAACAACTGCCAGCTTATTCCCAGCGTGATTATATGTTGCAATTGTGCCATTTGATTTAATTCTTTCAAATCTACGAATTTCAATTTTTTCGCTGAATTTAGCGAGGATTTCATTGTGCATACCTTCGATTGTGTCGTTGCCAACTTTGATTTTTAGCAGTTCATCGATGCCATTCACTTCATTTTGCAATAAAGCATCGACAACGTTATTTACATAAGCTTCAAATTCAGCATTGCGAGCCACAAAGTCTGTTTCGCAATTAATTTCAACAACAGCGGCAAGCTGCTTATCGTCGGTCAAACGAGTAGCGATAGCGCCTTCGTTTGCAACTCTATCGGAGCGCTTAGCTGCGGAAGCCGCACCTTTCTTGCGAAGGAGCTCAATTGCTTCGTTCAAATCGCCATTAGATTCAACAAGTGCTTTTTTGCAATCTGCCATGCCTGCGCCAGTTTTATCGCGCAAAGTCTTAACCATCTGAGGAGTTATTTCAGCCATTTTTCTCTCTATTAATATTCATCAAAATTATTTTACAGTAACAAAAAAAGGGGACATGGTAAGTCCCCCGATTTATATTTAATTAAGCATTTTCAGTGTTAGTTGACTCGGAAGACTCATCCTTTTCAACGTTGTCCCCGGTGCGTGGGCGCCTTGGACCGCGTCCGGTGCCTTGCCCTGCTGGACCGCTGCGACGTTCGCGCATTTTTCTCTTTGTAGTTGCATCTTCGTCGGTCAATTCGCCTTCTTTTTGCAGCCTATCGCTTTCTGCACTATGCTCTGCAGCATAAATTCGAGCCAATTTTGTACCTTCAATTACAGCATCAGACATAACTTTTGTGATAAGCTCAATTGTTTTAATAGAATCGTCATTAGCTGGTATTGGGAAATCAACAACTTCGGGATCGCAGTTAGTATCGACTAACGCAATGACTGGTATACCCAAAATTTTTGCTTCTTTAATTGCAAGGTGTTCTTTTTTAATATCTACAACGAATAAAGCTCCCGGCAAGCGAGACATAAGCTCTATACCGCCGAATACTTTACGTAGGCGATCGCGTTCGCGAGTGATGAGCAATCGTTCCTTTTTGGTAATTTTTTCAAAAGTGCCGTCAACTTCCATTTTATCAAGTTGGTTCAGCCTTTTAATACTTTTGCGAATAGTTGCAAAATTGGTAAGCATACCGCCGAGCCAGCGTTCCGAGACATAGTTCATTTCAGCGCGGATAGCTTGCTCTTGTATTGCAACTTTAGCTTGTGGCTTTGTGCCAATAAAAAGCACTATTTTGCCTTTGCTAGCAATATCATATATAGCTTCGCGAGCGTAATCAACCAATAGCTGAGTTTTGCGAAGGTCTATTATATGGATACCGTTTTTTTCTGTGAAAATAAATTGGCTCATTTTACGGTTCCAACGGCGTGTAAGATGACCGAAATG
>JAKIZN010000045.1 GCA_022708005.1 Bacteroidota bacterium
TGCTTTGCTCGAAGATTCAAAATTTGAGTTAAGGAAAATTGTTGGGCAATCGGTTCGGCTGCGATTTACTCCAGACTTAAGGTTTTTCATAGACGATACACTCGACCAAATAGACCATATCCAGCAACTGATAGATAAGGCTAAAGCAGAAGATAGCAAGATAAAAAACACAACTGATGAATAGCCGTATGTTGCTCGGCAAGCATAATATCGAGGATTTTTCTAAATGGCAGCAGCTTATCGCCGAGAGCGGAGCAGCTGTGCTTATAGACAAAGAATCTGGCTGGACTTCTTTCGATGTTGTCGCTAAAATTAGAGGTATCGCTCGCTGCAAAAAAGTTGGGCATGCTGGCACTTTAGACCCGCTTGCTACTGGACTTCTGATATTATGTCTCGGAAAAGCTACTAAATCAATAGAATCTTACCAAAATTTAACAAAGGAATACGTTGCAGAATTTAAGTTTGGCGCCACGACAAAAACAGATGACTCCGAAGCCGAAGAGGAAAATTTATGCGACGTTTCGCACTTATCCGAAAGTTCGATAATATCGGAAGCCAATAAGTTTTTAGGCACAATTGAGCAAATTCCGCCCGCGTATTCTGCAAAAAAAATAGCGGGCAAAAAAATGTATGAACTTGCTCGAAAAAACCAATCGATTGATGTCAGACCGTCAATTGTTGAAATTTTCTCTATAGATTTTTTAGAATTTGCAATTCCGATTGTGAAATTAAAAATAAAATGCTCCAAAGGGACGTATATAAGAGCATTGGCAAGAGATTTAGGGCGAAATCTCGGCGTAGGAGCATATATGTATTCTTTGGTGCGAACTGCAATCGGCGAGTATTCCGTCGAAAATGCTCTAAAAATCAATGAGTTTGAAAAATTGATGCAGAAGGAGAATGCTTATGGAAATGAAAATTTATAAGGACTTCGATGAAATTGAGTTCGACGAAAGAAGCGTTGTAACGCTTGGCACTTTTGACGGCGTCCATAAAGGGCATAAGAAAATCATAGAAAAGCTGAAAAGCATTGCCAATAGCGAGGGCTTGCGTCCAGTCTTAATTACGATTGACCCGCACCCGCAAGTTGTTTTGAGATCTTCTGCAAGACCCAAAATACAGCTTTTGACGAGCATTAAAGAAAGAATAGAACTATTTGAAAAATATGGAATAGAGCATTTGCTTATTATCCCATTTTCGTATGAATTTTCGCAAATTGAGCCAGAAACTTTTGTTAAAGAATTTGTTGCTAAAAAAATAGGATTAAAGAAAATTTTATTGGGTTACGACCATTTCTTTGGGAAAAATCGCGAAGGAACTTTTGAACTATTAATGAAATTATCTGCAGAAATGGGCTTTTCTATTGAAAAGGTAGAACCTTACGAAGAAGACGGCATTATAATTTCAAGCACAAAAATCAGGCATCTGCTGCTCGAAGCAGGAGTTGCAGCAGCGAATAAATACTTGGGCTATCCTTATATGGTGCGAGGCAAGGTAGTGCATGGGAACGGCAGAGGGTCGGGGATAGGCTTCCCCACTGCGAATATCCGCCCGCCAGATATTTACAAATTGCTGCCGGGCAATGGCGTGTATGTCGTTTCGACTAAAATTGATGGCACGCAGCATTACGGCATGGCAAATATTGGCTTGAGACCGACTATTACGACTGATATTAAGCCTACTCTTGAAGTGAACGTATTCGATTTCGATGGCGATTTGTATGGCAAGAGTCTATCTGTTTATTTCCATAAATTTTTACGCGAAGAAAAGAGATTTTCGAGTGTGGAAGCTCTTGTTTATCAAATTGAAAAAGATGAAATGGACTGCCGCGACTATATAGAAGAAGTTTTTTGGTAGAAATACCAATTGCTGCTTTAATCGCTATAAAATATTACTTGCTAAATTTATTCAATACATTTTAGTTTGTTTCGTTATTTATATGTCGAAAAATAAAATATATGAGATAAATTATGACTAATGATTTTCCAAAATTAATTTTGCCGGAAATACCAAATTTTCATAAACTTGAGGTGTACAGGCAGCATGGCGGATACGAACAATTCCGCAAAGCACTCCAAATGTCGCCTGATGAAATTATTAATATAGTAAAAGCATCTGGGCTTCGCGGTCGTGGCGGGGCTTGCTTCCCAACTGGCTTAAAATGGTCATTTATGCCCAAAAACATAGATAAACCTAAATATTTGGCAGTCAATGGGGACGAATCTGAACCCGGTTCGTTCAAAGATAGGCAGATATTTGAGTCTAATCCGCACCAGTTAATTGAGGGCATTTTAGTTGCGGCGTATGCGATGGGCATCAAAGCGAGTTATATATATATCCGCGGCGAGTATCATAAATGGATTAACTTGCTGCAGGCAGCTTTGGACGATGCTTATGCTGCGGGATTAGTCGGCGAAAAAATGAAGAAAACTTTTGGAATTGATTTTTCGACTGACATATATATCCATAAGGGAGCAGGCGCTTATATCTGCGGCGAAGAAACGGCGCTAATGAACTCTATCGAAGGCAAGCGTGGATACCCAAGAGTAAAACCACCATTCCCTGCTCAAGCTGGGCTATGGGGCATGCCTACAACTATTAATAACGTCGAAACTATCGCCACAGTGCCAGCAATTCTGAGAATTGGCGCTGAGGCTTATTCTAAAATTGGTGATCCTGGGCATCCGGGCACTCTGCTGTTTGGAGTGAGCGGACATGTTAATAAGCCCGGGGTATATGAGTTGCCCACTGGTATTTTGCTTACAGAGCTAATTTACGATGTCTGCGGCGGCGTGCCGGGCGGCAAAAAAATTAAAGCGATAATCCCCGGTGGCTCTTCGATGCCATGCCTCAGAGGCGACGAAATCGAGGGTATCAGAATGGACGAAGAATCATTGAAACCACACGGCACTCATATCGGCACCGCTGGCGTTATGGTAATGGACGAAGATACAGATGTGGTTGCCGTTGCTTTGAGAATTGGGCGATTTTATCATCATGAGTCTTGCGGGCAATGCACGCCTTGCCGTGAAGGATGCGGCTGGATGGAAAATTCGCTTAGGCGAATTGCAAGAGGCGAAGCAGCGATTACCGACGTTGATATGTTGGTGGAAGTAGCTAATAATATTGAAGGCAATACAATCTGTGCTTTTGGCGATGCTGCTGCTTGGGCTGTGAGAGGCTTTGCAGTGAAATTCCGCGATGAATTTGTTGCAGCCGTCAAAGAAAAAAGAGTATTTGTCGCTCCTAATGTTGTCCATTCAAAGCGAGCTACTCGAAACAATTTAACATTTGATGACCAAATGAAGTATAAACCTGTTGTTTGATGTTCGGTCGTGCCGAAAAGCATCTTTATATTGATAATGCTGCTTCTGCCGATTGCCTTGCAGCTATCGGCAGAAGCAAAAATCCAAGTTTTTGCGGATAAATCCGAAGTAAAAGTAAATGACAGAATTGCTGTTATTTATCATATCGATAAAAATATATCTGAATTTTACGAACCAAGTTTTAAGCCATTCATCAAGCTGAAAGGTCCAGAAATATCCAACGTTTCAGATGGTGTTACTTATAAATTTATCCTTAAAGCTATCCAAGCAGGCGATTTCACTATTCCGCCTGCCTATATAGTGGAAAATGGGAAAAGAGAATACTCCGAAAAAATAAAGCTCAGCGTTATCGGTGGCTCGATGCTCGAAAAGCAGCCGCAGCAAGATTATTCAATTGAATCGCAGGCAGATAAGATATTTAATAGCTATATTTTTATTCGTCCTATCATTGCCAAGCCACAATACTATTTAGGCGAGGAAATCACCGTTAGCTATTATTTGTATGTCCATAGTAGTATCACACTTACGGAGATTATAGAACAAACAGCTCCAAGTTTTAACAATGCTATGGCTGAAGAAGCGGATATTGGCAAGCTATTTTATGAAGATGAGCGAATTGGGCAGGTGGATTACCGCAGGTCTTTAATTCGTAAATATGCTGTAACTCCCATGCTCGAAGGTGTGTTCAATGTGCCGCTTATGTCGTTGAAAATCAACGCGGCAATTGAGTATTCTGATGCTTTTAGCCACAGCGGAGAGTATTACAAAAAGACTAAAATTTATACTTCTGCAAGCAAAAATGTCGATATTATTCCGCTGCCGCCCAAGCCGAATGATTTTTCTGGGGCAGTTGGGAATTTTAAGATAAAACTTCACTCCGACAAGCAAACTGCCAAGCCGAATGAGACGGTGCAAATATTTCTTGATGTTAGTGGCAAGGGCAACTTCTATGCGATAGACAGCCCAAATTTAAAATTGCCCAATGGCATGACGCTGCAAGGCAGCCCGAGAATTGCCGATAGCTTGAGCGTCCAAGATGGCACAAGTGGCATAAGGCAATTTGCGTATAGCGTCGAGGCTAAAGATGTGGGCAACTACAGCATTGCACCTATTTCATTTACTTTCTTTTCGCCCGAACAAAGTGGATTTATCACGGTAAAGTCAAATGAACTGAGCTTGGGCATTACAAATATAGATGCAGATGAAAGCATGACAATCGATAGCGTTTTAGCCGAAAACGCTCCTGCTATTGAATATTTTTCTTACGTTGCGATTGGATTAATCGCTGTGCTGCTGGCTATATATTTCGTCAAGCGGCGAAAGGCTGATAAATCATCACAGAATGCAGACGCGGCAAATGAAATTGGCGGAACATCATCACTTGATGAAGAGTCGGCTTTAGATGCACTATATTTTTCGCTAAGTCAATACTTATGCGATACATTTAGCGTAGAAAGCAAGAGCATATCGCCAGAGGTAATTTCTGCGAAAATGCAAGCCAATAAAGTTCCTCCAGAAATTATTAGCGATACTATCCAAATAATGCACAGACTTAGAGAATTACGGTTTTCTGGTCGCCCTCATGTTTTCGATATTGACTTGATGAGAGATAGAATCCGAGATGTAATGGCGAAGATTTCTACTATTATGTCGAGAAAATCCTAAAAGCAAATAAAAATTATTTGTATCTTACTTATGTTTTGGTTATTTTAACTTATAGAATATTAGCTAACTAACTAAACATTATAAGATAGGTGAGGTATGATGAATCGTTTTATTATGCTCTTTCTATTATTATCCGTCTTTTGCGCTAGCGAATCAAAATCGACTTTGTATGTTGGCGCAGGAGGTAATTATCTAACTCCTTTGGGCGAGTTTAAAGACTTCAACAAAGAGGGCATCGGCGGTAGACTTGAGATTACAAACAAGAACTACTGCAAACTTTGGTATGGGCTAAGGTTTGACTACTTTTCGCTAAAAGAAGCCGGCGAGCTACAGCCGCATTTCAATAAAGAAATCTTGGTATCGCCAGTTGTCAAATATGCCCCTTTCGTTGCAAATTGCTACGATAACAAATTAATTCCTTACGTCGAAGCTATGCTGAATCTTAGCTCTATTTCTGGCACTGATAAGTTTTCGCAAATAGGTATGGGAGCTTCTGCCGGAATTGGCTTGGCATATAACTTCAAACTATTTAGCAAATGCTGGATGTTAGAAGCCGAAGGGCTATATTCAGCACCCAACGTAATTTATAGAGACGATGGCAGAGCTAACTTAAAATCATTGAATGTAGGATTATCTTTGAGTGTGAGCTTATGAGGAACTTTAATACGAAATTCGCGATATATGGAATGTTTATATTGGCTCTGGCGGCGATGTTCTCCTGCTCCGACAAAATCTACAGAGATGATGCAGTAAGAATAAAGCCTGATTCCGCTATGAAATATAACATTCATCCCAAGACTCAAGACTTACGAAGCGGCTTAACGCTTCGCGGCGAAGTAAAAAAAATAGTAATCGATGCTATTCCAGACTCCTGCCCGATAACTGACAATACTACATATACATACAAAGGATACGTGCTTTTTGTCGATTCATCTGCAAAAAAAAGAAATGCCACCGAAAGAATACCGCTCGAAGACGTTGATTTGGTAGGTCCGCAAATAGATATGCCTAAAAATGCTTACGGCAATATAAACTTTTTCGAGACCTATAATAATCCGCTATTGCCAAAAGAATTGCGAGAAGTGAAAGTGGATACGGTTCGCAAAAATCCTTGCGTTACTCCTTGCACGTGTGAAGAAATTGGTATGCCGAGCTATGAAATGCCTTGTTTGTTCTGCTTTACTTGCCCAGAAAGACAGCTTTCGAGGCTATTTTTGGAACTTAAACCCGGCTATTCAGTATATAGAGACTTCAACGCATTGGGAGAAAAAGTCGGCAAAGACGATTGGACATTTGACGTTGCCGCTGGCGTAAGGTTGGGCAGCTCGAAGCGATGGGGCGTAGGCGTAATAGCTTCATCTGGCGTTTGGACTTTCAATGCAATTGATAGTAGCATAGCCAAAAGAGCATCGGTGAACTTATACGCAAGATACGAACTTATTCGCGAGAGAAAGCGAGTCTATGCTTATGAGACTATAAACGACACGATTCCAGTTGAAGAGCCAATGTTTATCTATGATACTATTCGCACCAAAACTGCGGACTGTTGCGAAGATACTACAATTGTTATAACGCATCTAAACCCAGGTAAATTGACAGTAAATTCAAGGGATTTAAGCACATTTGAAGATTTTGAGTTTCGCCCTTGTATTGTTCCATTTGTTTATGGCTTATTCGGCTTTTCGGTAGATAAATTTTCACTTGATTTGTTTAAAGTCAATTATAGCAGCGGCTGCAAAAATCGCTTAAATTTAGATGCTCCAGATATAGATATTTCATTGCCGCTCAACGTAGGAGTAGGGGTGGGAGTGGAAATACCGCTTCATAAGCGAGTAGATCTTTCTACCGATATTGGCTTCCGCTCTATTTCTTATGCTGATAGGGTGATGAATAATGGGCTTATTGCTCCGACAAACAAAAGAATAAATGCTCTTATTTTAAGAATTGGACTAACATTTTAGGGAGAAAAAGTATGAAAAAATTATTTATTAATACAGCACTTTTTGCTTTGATAGTAATTCTTGTAAGCTCCTGCAGCGACTGTCCTCTTACAGAGCATGATGCAATTTATCTATGCCAAACGCGGATAGTTACTATGGAAAGGTTTAACCCAAACTTCACGGTGGCGATAGATCCGAATAGCGGCGAAGAAATTGTAACGTTAGATCCAGATTACAATATAAGCATGTATGAATTTCCATTTAATTACGCATCATCGGGCAATTTCCCTAATGATAATCGCTTTAAAGGAAATACGCAAGTGCCTATAATTTCACTGCCTTTCGCGGTTAATAACACTATATATTACGCGGCATACGCTGACACATACCCGATAAATTCAGAGCTATCTGGCGACATATTAGTAAGAGATGTGGATTTAAGCGGAGCTTTGCCAACAGCCACGCTTAGAATCAAAGGTAGCATAGCACAAATAGACCAAAACTTTCTGAGCGAAAATGCACAAGTTTTTTGTGATTATGTAGATGCACAAAGAGCGAATATAGAGCAATCGTTCAGAAATTACACAGTAGGCAATTTGTATGGAGCTAATCAGCCAGGCGCTACGCTTAATAGATACGACACGAGACCAATTGTTGTTACAGACCAGAGCGGGAGGATAATAGGGGCTGTGGGCGCTCCTAACGTTCCAACTCCACCGCAAGATATTATCAATAGTTTGACGGCTGATATTCGCAGCAAAAGCTCTATTGATCTGAGAGTTACGCTCGGTAATGTTTACACTTACATTGCTAAAAATGGAAAGCGGTTTGTATTTTTTGTTAGCGAAATAAGGGCAGCGAGCTTACCGCCAAACCGCAATAGAGTGTCAATTATGCTTTATCCATTGGATAAATAGGAGTGGAAAATGAAAAAAATAAATATAATATTGATTGTGATTGCTGGGCTGTTGCTTGTGGATTGTTCGCATAAGCCTACTTATATTCTGCCAATTAGAAATTTAGATGAACTCGGCTATTCGTCGGACAGCATTAATACGAGTCAAGGCGAAATATCGCCTTATATCAGAATCAACACTGAGAGCTGTAGCGACGCTTATTTTAAAGAATCCGCAAACGGCTATATGGTGTCTGAAAGTGGAGTAGTCAAGCCCTCGAGCCAGTTTTTTAAAGAATTGCTCGGCGAAGATTTTGCATCAAGAAATAAAAGCGTTATAGACTACTTAACGGCTCATCTCGAATCCGCTACCTTTCTAACCAAAAATTCTGGATTTGTCGCTCTATCGCACCCGCCAGATGAAAGCTACGCAAATGTTATGCGGCTGCCATTTATCGGTAGCGTTGGCGGAACAGATATTTTTTACTTTTCGATGGAAGGCGAAAGGCTTGTATTCAGAGCATTACCTGAAAAAATCAATTCTATCTTTTGGGATTCTCACCCTTGGGTCGGGCAAGATGAAAACTGCAATCTTGTGCTGATTTGGTCAAGCGATAGAGATAATCCGTATTCTGCTACTAGGCTGTCGGATGCGCAGGTAATCAAGCAAGGAAATTCTGACTTGTTCTATGCGTTTAAAATTGGGAACTATTGGACTAATCCAGCAAAATTATCGACTCTCGATAGTATAAATACGGATAAGTATAATGAAATTAGCCCGTTTGTTGCTTGCGTTAATATTGCACCTAAATTGCTTTTCTCGTCAAACAGAAACGGCGATTATGACATTTACGAAGCAGATATAAAAATCGATTTTGAGACACGCAGAATTGAAGCCAACGGCAAGCCAAGACTATTACCCAAAGGCAGCCAATACAGCTATCCTAATTCGTATATTAACACCGAAGCTGACGAAATGTTCCCATTGGTTGCATTTCCTTATAAAGCAAATAGCAACGACAAGGAACTGTTTTTCTCATCTAATCGTAATGCAATAGAACGGCAAATCAACAAGGATTCTTCGCTTGTCAGCAAGGGCAGTTTCGATTTGTATATG
>JAKIZN010000379.1 GCA_022708005.1 Bacteroidota bacterium
CCGCCGAGATAACCATACGAATTAGCAACGCCATAGCCATACACAAATACGGCAAACCTTCCCTCAGAACTTATATTATGCACCCCGTCGCTCACCCGCAAGTTAGCCCAATAATAATCCGTGTTTTCAACCTGCTCAAATAGCCCAGCATTAACTTTATTCCCGTCAAGCACAACATCATCAACATAATTTTTTTCAATTATCACAGTTATATATTGCTCGTCATAAGCTCTAATCAGTTGATCCAATGAGTTTACTCCTTTCCCCTGCACATTGATTACTCTATATGAGCTAATGTATTGCTCGACCGGCGGGATAAGCAGCATAAGCGGATCTGATATACTTGAGCTCGAAGTGCTGTTATTACTCGACGATTTCTTGTACTGCGCCACTAAAATTGGCTGGTCTGCTTCTATAAACAAAGCTTCGTCTAACTTAAATTCGTAAGTCTCGCCAGCATTAATATTTACCGTGCTATTCCTAATTTTAACTTTGGTATTATCGTTTGCAGCCATAATCCTTACAATATCGTAGCCCGCTGCCATTGCACTATTCGGCTGCACAAATGGGACAACTATCGCATTAAGCCCCCAAGACTTAACGGGTAGCATTTGCTCAACAAGGTGGTCACGCGAAGCACTCGAAAACATATCGAAAGGCAAACTTGCCCTTTGATGCCCAGCGAAAACCGCTATCGGCTCGCTCGATCTAATCAGCGAACCCGTTAAGTCATTGTATAAATTTGTTGGCGAAATCAACGATTGCACAAGGTAAACTTCGCCCCTTTGTAAGATTTTGCGCTGCGTACTGAAACCATTTACATAAGTGGCAGACGAAGGCTGAATTTCGACGACTGTACTATCTTTGGTGGCAACGATGACAAATTGCGAAGGCGTGCTCGCCCCAGTTAGCGAGAATCCGGCAGTTTTGCCATCTGAATTATAAGCCATAACATAATATTCTTTGCCCAAAGCATCTGTCGGTATAACCAAAAATGCTTCGCTGGTGAGGCTCGCCTGATTAAGTGCGTAAATCGTAACATCTTGTTCCGATTCCACATGGAAAGACTGCTTGGCTATTTTCTCATTTTGGCTATTGCCTACCAAAGTGCCACTATCGTTAAATCCTTCGAGTTCAAAATTTTTAAATGTAGTGGCAAAAGTATAAATTTTATTTGGGTCGATTATATTGAAATTCCTTTTATATTCAGCGCCATTTCGATTGTAATACGTGATTGTACCTTTGGTTGGCACTTTTGAAGAAATGAAAATATAGAGCGAATCAGTTATATTTACCGATTTATTATTATGATAATTTGGCAAAAATGTCAGATAAAAATCTTTGCCTTCGGTGTCGATTAGCTCCTGCCCATACGATTGCGTAGCTAAAATAGATAAAAAGGCGAGTGTCAGTATAAAAGCTTTCATTTTACTTGCTTCTAATTTACAGAAAAATTGTATTTTTGAACTTATTTATTAACTATCACTAATGGTAATTATTGTTAAATGAAAAAATTGCTTCATGCAGACATCCTTTCTGAAAGAATAACGCCAGAAATAGCTCAAAATATTAGCAGAAATAACGTTTCCATAATGCTATGCGATATTAGAAGTATGTATAACGTGGGTTCAATTTTTAGGACAAGCGACTCCGCTTTGCTAAAAAAAGTTTATTTATGCGGTTTTACTCCAGCACCGCCAAGAGCTGAAATCAGCAAAACAGCACTCGGCGCTACCGATACAGTCCCTTGGGCATACTATAAAAACGCGGCTGAAGCAATAGAAAATATAAAATCAAACGGCGAAAAAGTTATTGCACTCGAGC
>JAKIZN010000380.1 GCA_022708005.1 Bacteroidota bacterium
ATAGTGCTTTTTACCTAATAACTTGCCATCACGAATTTTCAGGACTATTGAGCAAGCCATATCGCCCTTTTTATACAGTCCAAAAACATCTCTATCTATCAAGTCTGGCGATATAATTTTCTGCTTTGAAGTGAAGTCTTGCAAGGCAGTTAGCCTATTTCTAGCCATAGCGGCTTTTTCGTATTCCATAGCGTCGGAATAGTCCTGCATTTCCTTTTCAAGCCGCTTTTCTAAGTCGCGGGTTTTGCCAGCTAAAACTTGCATTGCCATTTTAATATTAGAGTTATAATCTTCTTTTGATATATATCCCTCGCAAGGTCCTTGGCATTTTTTTATGTGAAAATCAAGGCAGACTTTAAATTTCTTTTTTCTGATAGATTCTTCAGTTAAATTCAGGTTGCAGCTTCTTATTTGAAATATTGTGCGTAAAGCACGTATCAAATACTTGATATGTCTCACTTCTGTATATGGACCAAAATATTTAGAGCCATCGCGAATGATTTTTCTCGTTGAAAAGATTCTTGGAAATGGCTCGTTGGTTACTCTTATATATGGATATGATTTGTCATCTCTAAGTAGTATATTATACTTAGGTTTCAATGACTTAATAAGATTATCTTCTAATAAAAATGCTTCTGCTTCAGAATCTACAAGTATTACTTCTAAGTCATTGATATGACTAATCATTGCCTTAGTTTTTGCGTCTTGGGGCTTTCCAGATTGAAAGTAAGAACGCACCCTGCTGCGAAGATTCTTTGATTTGCCAACATATATGACTTTGCCCGCAGAATTTTTGAACTGATAAATGCCCGGTCTAGTCGGCAAATTAGACAACTTGTCGGCTAATTTCTCGCGTTGCGTTTCTCCTTGTTGTCCTATCTCGTCCATATACCGATTTTAATTTTACACAAGCAAGTTAGCAAAAATTTTAGTAGCGTGCAAAGGCTATTTTTCGTATAGCGAATAGCAGTCAAAGTATTAACTTATTTAATTTCAATCAAATGCAATACTTCTAACTACTGCTATCCGCTATTTTAACTATCTATTTATTGACTAATATTCATCAATGCCAACGAAAGTTTGGCTATGAAATGCTCTGCATCGCTTTTGCTCAAAACAAGTGGCGGAATAATCCTTAATACCGTGCCAGATGCTGCATTTGCTATGATTCGCATAACTAAAAGCTCATCGACTAATTTTTGTGCATCAAAAGACAGCTTCAAGCCGAGCATAAGCCCACGCCCACGCACTTCTAAAACTAATTCTGGGAACTTCGATTGCACTTCAACTAACTTCTTTTTGAGGTAGCTGCCAACGCTATCAACGTTTTCCAATAGCCCGTTTTCGAGTTCATTCAGCACTGCAAGACCAGTGGCGCAAGCGACTGCATTGCCACCGTAAGTAGTGCCGTGATTGCCTTTGCTCCACACATCTTTCAAGAAATCCTGTGCTAAAATAGCGCCAAGTGGCAATCCGCCGCCAATCCCTTTCGCCATTGTTACAATATCTGGCTTAATATCAAAGTTTTCAAAACCAAAGAACTTGCCCGTTCTGCCTGCTCCAGCTTGAATTTCGTCAGCTACTAACAAAAATCCAAATTTTTCTTTAAGCTCTTTCAGGCATTGAACAAACTCTTGGCTTGGCTCTGCGATACCGCCTTCGCCCTGAATAAACTCAAGAACCACCGCGGCGGTGTTGTCATTAATATTAGCTTTTAACGATTCGATGCTGTTGAATTCAATAACTTTAGTGCCACTAAGGAAAGGTCCCATATTTTCCTTGTAGTTAGGCTTGTCCATAATCGATAAAGCGCCGTAT
>JAKIZN010000046.1 GCA_022708005.1 Bacteroidota bacterium
CCGCCGGGTCGTAAAAATGTAGAAAGAAAAGACGGCGGTTATATTACCACGTCGGCTTGGAATAAGGTAAATGCGTCTGGCGAGTTGGCATACCTTTGGAAATATCAAATACAGCACATGTATTTTAGATACTTTTACTGGAATTTTGTCGGTCGTATGAGCGACGCTCAAGATGCAGGCTCCGCATGGTTTTCTTACGACAAAAAAGAAGCCGAAATATTAAATTATGACTCTGGCTATAAGCATTTATTCCCGTCGAGATTCTTTGCACTGCCATTGCTCTTTGGACTGATAGGCATTTTCTTCCATTTCAAAAAAGATAGCAAAATGGCATGGGTATATTTACTGATGTTTTTGATGATGGGAGTGCTCGCAGCTATACAGCAAAATCAGCAAGACCCGCAGCCTCGTGAACGGGACTATTTCTATGCAGGCTCATTTATGGTTTATTGTATGTGGATAGGCATCGGAGCATTTGGTTTGATTGAGTGGCTTGCACGGCAAAAAATGAAATCGGCTGTGTCTGCTTCGATAGTTACCGTTTCGTTTGTGCTTGTTCCGCTCAATATGGCTTTAGGTGGTTGGCATTATCATTCGCGGGCTGGGAATTATCTGCCGTTTGATTATTCATATAATATACTCCAATCCACAGAAAAAAATGCTATACTCTTTACTAATGGCGATAACGATACCTTCCCACTATGGTATTTGCAAGACGTTGCTGGAGTGCGCCGAGATGTGCGAATTGTTAACCTTAGCCTTGGTAATACTCTATGGTACGTAGACCAGCTTAAGAATAGAGAGCCTTGGGGAGCAGAGAAATTGCCACTCAGCTTCTCTGATGATAGTTTGCAAAATATCGAAGAAACAGACGAAGGAGCTTTAAGCTATGATTTTGGCGATCCGATAAATATAGAAATTCCAGTAAGAGCCGAAATATTAAAGCAATACACAGATGATCCAGATATTATTGCACGTGGAAAAATGTCCTTTAGCTTTACTGGAAAGCCTTTTGGAGATCAGCAAGATAGGATGACGCAAATATTTAGAGTGCAAGATAAATTGATACTCGATATTGTCCGAGAAACTAAATTTGAGCGCCCCGTATATTTCTCCAATACCGTTGGATATGACGTTTATATTGGGCTTGGAGGTTTCTTGCGTATGGAAGGCATGGCTTATAGGGTATGCCCTGCGCCACAGCCCGGACGGTTTGGCGAGTCGGTCGAAATGAACATTACAGAAAAATGTTTGATGAATATCGATAATTCAAACAATTATTCCAAAGAGCCTCAATATGGATTTAAGTTCCGCAACTTGAATAATCCGAGCGTTTATTACGACGAAGTGCATAGAAGATTAATGATATCTTATAGGCAACTATATTTAACTATGGCAGAAAAATACATCTCAATGGATCAAAAGGAAAAAGCAATTAAAATGCTTGACAAAATGAACGAAATGATTTCGTACACTCAATTCCCAATGCCATTTGAGTTTGAAGCCAGAATAGCGTCAATATATGATAGAGCCGATGATGCTACTAAAGCTAAAGACTTTGCACAAGTTGCACTAACAACCTGCCTTGAGCTTATCGACAAGGATTATTTGAAGCCAGAGTATGTTCAATACGAGCTATATGGCAGAACAAGCGGTCCTTTCCGTTTAGCGTCGCAAATGTATGAAATATTGGGTGATACCGATGGCGCTAAAGCAATTCTAACAAGATTCCATGAGATGGTGGTAACCATAAGGTCACAAATGGCTGGACAAGGCTACTCTGAGCAAGATATGGCTCGTATGGATTACACTTTAGCTGATGTGCAGGTTAGTATCGATATGCTTAGTATCAATGCACTTGAAAAGCAAAATAAGATACAAGAAGCATACAAAGAAATCATGAAATTATATCAAAGCTACGTAGATTCAAACTCTCCGATTATGCACAATGCTGCAAGAATATTGGATAGGAAAATCAGCGAGTACGAAGAAAAGCTCGGTATCCATAGTGGAAACGAGCTCCAAGCTGCTCGTTAAGCAACGTAATTCCTCCGATTGATATAATCTCAAACTAAAATGTGGCTACCTTAAAAGCAGGTAGCCACATTTTTCATAAGTTGCTTTCCATTTATCGAACTATGTCATATCAATCATTGTCGTGGGCATCTAAATTGTTTTTCCATAAGTATTTATCGGTTTCCTTAACTATTACTCCAGAAAGAAATATCAACGAAATTATATTAGGCACTGCCATAAAAGCATTGGAAATATCAGCCATATTCCAAACTACGTTGAGCGAAAGCACAGAACCCAAAAATACCATCAAAACCCACAGCACGCGATAAGGCTTCACGCCCTTTTGTCCTACCAAATACTCTAATGCTTTTTCTCCGTAATAAGACCAGCCTAATATAGTTGAAAATACAAAAGTCAGCAATCCAGTAGACAGAATAAAAGTGCCTACATAAGAAATTTGCGTAAAAGCTGATTTAGTGAGCGCTGCGCCGTTTAGCCCATCATCCCACGCACCAGAATTGACTACCACAAGCCCCGTTAATGCACACACGACAACTGTATCCCAAAATGTACCGGTTGAAGAAACGAGTGCTTGTCGAACTGGATTTCTGGTTTGAGCGGCAGCAGCAACAATGGGAGCGCTGCCGAGCCCGGATTCATTGGAAAACAGCCCGCGTGCAGTGCCGAATCGCATCGCTTGCATTATTCCAGCGCCTGCAAATCCGCCAATGGCAGCTTGTCCATTAAATGCAGAATTGATTATCAAGCTGATTGTGTTCGGCAATGACGAAAAATTTGCCACGAGAATATACAAACAGCCTAATATATATAGCAAAGCCATTATCGGCACTAAAAAAGTGCAAAATTTTGCAATGGATTTAATACCGCCGAGTATTACTACTGCCGCAAGAGCCGTTAGAATTAGCCCAGTAAGCCACATCGGCACATTATATGATTCTGCTACCAAATGAGCTATTGAATTAGCTTGAACCATATTCATACTGATAAAAGCTGTAAATATAGTAAAAATAGCAAATATTACTCCTAACCATTTTTTGCCCAAGCCTTTCTCGAGTGCGTACATCGGTCCTCCAGAAAACGACCCGTCTTCATTTTTCACTCGATATTTTATAGATAATACAGCCTCGGCATACTTAGTAGAAATGCCAAAAATTCCAGTAAGCCACATCCAAAGAACCGCACCTGGACCGCCGAGAGCGACGGCAGTTGATACGCCCACTATGTTGCCTGTGCCTAAAGTGGCAGCCAGTGCAGTGGTGAGCGCCCCGAATTGGCTTATATCCCCTTTGCCATCAGAGTCATTAGCAACTGATAGCTTTATCGCTTTGAATAGGTAGCGTTGTATAAATTTTAATCGGAAAGTTAAAAATAAGTGTGTGCCTAATAGAAGTAAGATAAGCGGGTATCCCCAAACAAAATCGACAGCTTGCTGGACATAGTATTCAAAGCCATGCATATATATTTTTTCCTATATTAGAGATTAGCAATAAAATAACCATATATAACATTCATTTCTAAATAAAAACTGTATCTGAAAGGCAGTGCAATTTAAGTTTTTTTTTTTACTTCTACAAAAAAATACTATCTCTTCCCCTATTTTTTTTATATAAAAAATGAGCAAACGCTTGACTTTTCCAAACACTTTTTTGAAAGTAATTCGTCTTTTGCAAAGAAAAATATGTCAGCTTTCTTTTAGGGGTTGAAAAGTGATAGAAATAGCGTTGGGTATAGGAGTTTCAGCATTGGATTTTTTAATTGCAATGTTGTTTATCAAGAAAGCAATCAGTAAAGCATGGGACTTATTTTATAAATCTTTGGTTTACTCTATGCTTACAAGGTTAATTTTTGTGCTTTTGGCGGTGCTGGCAATAATAAAATTTACAGATTTTAGAATTTTAAATTTTTTGGTTTCGTTGTTTGTCTGTATATTTGTTTTTAAGTTAATTGAAATTTTTTATATTCATTATAAAATAAAACGCGTAAATTTGCAAAAGCAATAAACCCTTAAAAAGGAAAAGATATGGAAAGAGAGTTAGTAAGTAACCAATTTGCAGCTAATAATCTACAAGGGCATTCAATTATAAATAGTGCATATAAAGTCAATAACGACCCACATTCGCAAGCATCTGCTTTGCTCGCCGACGCTCACGCTACCGAAAGCACGGGCGAATCCCATTCCGACGCCGACCAAGATGTTTTTACTTCGTTGCTGAACGAGTTAGGCGATCATCAAGGGTTTCATATTGGTCCATATAAAATTTTTGATTTGCCTGTTATCTTAGTCGATGAGGGGCTGCATGTGTATTCTTCTCCCGCTAAAATGGTCGAAGCGGGCGTTTATACAGTTAAAGGGCATGGCGATATAGTAAGAACTTCCGATGGGCAAGCTCCTGCACTCGATCTTTCAATTACAAATCTTGTAGTGTTCCAATGGATAGCAATGATTTTCTTGATTTTTGTCTTTGGCAAAATTGGGAAAAAATACAAGAAAAATCCAACAAAAGCACCGAGTGGCTTTCAAAATGCAATTGAAATGCTTGTTTTATACGTCCGCGATGAGGTAGTCCGCCCAAATATACCATCAAGAAAAACAGCGGATTCGTTAGTACCATATTTTTTAGGGTTATTTTTCTTTATTTTAACTTTAAACTTGATAGGGCTGTTGCCGGGTGGGCACACAGCCACAGGTGCGATTCCCGTTACCCTAGCGCTGTCAATCACTGCATTTTTTGTTATAAATATAACAGCTATGAAAGTCGCAGGTGTTGGCAGTTGGTTTATGCACTTAACTGGTGGCGCTCCTTGGTATTTATGGGCAATTATGATACCGATAGAAGTGGTTGGTCTATTTATCAAGCCTTTTGCCCTCACCATTCGTCTTTTTGCGAATATGTCGGCGGGACATATAGTGCTATTTTCGCTATTAGGCTTGCTATTTTTCTTTAAAAATATATTTTTATCGCCAGCAATAGTAGGTTTTTCGATATTCATCTATTTTTTGGAATTGTTGGTAGCACTTTTGCAAGCGTATATTTTCACTATGCTGACAGCAATATTCGTAGGGCTTGCGCTTGGCGACCACGCTCACGACGAGGGCAGTTCGCCACACGCGAGCCATTAGTTGTTTTGAAATTATCTATATTATGATATAATTTTACTTATTTTAATTTTTTAATTTATTTGTGGAGATTATAATGGAATTAGCACAAGCATTTGCATACCTTGCAGCCGGGTTTGGGGCTGGACTTACAGTTTATGGAGCTGCAAGCGGAATCGGCAGATTAGCAGTTGCAACTATGGAAGCAAGCGGCCGTCAGCCAGAGGCAGCCGGTGATCTTAGAACAAGTATGATTATTGCTGCTGCTCTTATCGAAGGTATTGCATTCTTTGCGGCAATTATCTGTTTGTTGCTTGTAGTTCTTAAGTAGTTTTCTCATTTAGCTTGGTGCAACAAGGGGAAAACGCTTGTTGCCCATGCTGTTTTATTTATTATCAATATATGAGAAATTTATGGATGCACTATTAAATATTAAGCCGGGATTAGTAATTTGGTCGCTGATCAATTTTTCGATATTTCTTTTTATTCTAATTAAATTTGGTGCTAAACCAATAATTACCGCATTGAAAAATCGCGAAAATAAAATAAATGATGCTATCGCGTCTGCAGAAGAAGCTAATAAAAAAGCCGAAGCACTTTTAGCACAGAGTCAAGAGAAATTTGACGCGGCTCAAAATGAAGTTGCTTCGATTATCAGCAAAGGCAGAGAGTATGCAGAAGATCAAATCAAAAAGGCTTTAGACGAAGCCGAAAGAGTGAAAAATCAAAAAATTGAAGAAGCTACTCGCGAAATAGCTCGCAGCAAGGAAACTGCTATAAGAGAGCTTCGAGCTGAAGTTGCTAATTTAGTCGTCTCGGCAACTGAAAAAATCATCGAAGATAAACTTGATAAAGAAAAAGATTATAAGCTGATTGAAAGCTTTATTGAAAAATTACCTAAAAATTGAGCATAAGCTATGGCAGAACAACGCGTATCAGCAAGATATGCTCTTGCTTTGTTAAATACAGCCAAGCCAGAAAACTTGGTAGATGCTGTTTTCAACGACCTTGTGTTCGTCGAGCAACATATTACAGCATCTAAAGATTTTAAAAATTTAGTGAAAAGCCCGGTAATCACTCATTGGCAAAAGAAAAACATTTTCAAGGAAATGTTTGAGTCGAATTTGCATAAGCTAACGCTAAATTTCTTTATGCTGCTGATTGACAAGCGCAGAGAAAGCTTGCTTTATGACATCATTAAGCAATACAATAAATTATACAATGAGTTGAACAATTTATTGGAAGTTAGCATTACTTCGGCAAATGATTTAAGCGAAGATGTTAAAAATTTGATTAGCCAAAAGCTTACCGAAATCACAAATAAGAAGATAATCAGCAAGTATAGCATAGATAAATCGCTCAAAGGCGGAGTGCAAATAAATATCGACGGCTGGGTTTACGACGCATCAATCGCTGGAATGCTCGATAAATTGCATAAGTCGCTTGTTGAAGGAAGTAAATAGCATAATATTAAATAATATAAAAATACAATAGGGAAATAACTATGGCAGAATTTCGACCGGAAGAAATATCGGCAATACTACGTCGCCAGTTATCAGGATTCGAAAAAGAAGCCGACATATACGAAGTTGGCACTGTTCTTCAAATTGGAGACGGGGTCGCTCGTGTTTACGGTCTTAATAAAGTTATGGCATCAGAGCTTGTCGAGTTCCCCAACGAAGTTATGGGAATGGTGCTCAATCTCGAAGAAGACAACGTCGGCGTTATGCTTTTTGGTGACGATAGTAAAGTTAAAGAAGGTGATACAGTTAAGCGTACTGGCAGAATTGCTTCGGTGCCGGTTGGCAAAGAGCTTTTAGGCAGAGTAGTTAATCCATTAGGAATGGCTGTTGATGGCAAAGGGCAGATAGATTTCAAAAAAATGCTGCCTATCGAAAGAAAGGCGCCCGGCGTAATAGAACGTCAGCCCGTTAAAGAGCCTTTGCAAACTGGTATTAAGGCAATCGACTCGCTAATTCCGATAGGTCGTGGGCAAAGAGAGTTGATTATCGGCGATAGGCAAACTGGAAAAACCACTATCGCACTCGATACCATAATCAACCAAAAATATACTCATACAGAAGAAGCCGCATCGCTCGGCATCAAGCCAGTTTTCTGTATATATGTGGCAATCGGACAAAAAGCATCAACCATAGCAAACGTTGTTGCTACTTTGCAGGAACACGGAGCAATGGATTACACAACCATTGTAACCGCGAATGCGTCCGACCCAGCGCCTATGCAATTTATAGCTCCATATTGCGGCGCTTCTATGGGCGAATATTATAGAGATAATGGCATGCACGCATTGATTATATATGATGATTTGAGTAAGCAAGCTGCTGCCTATCGCCAAGTTTCTCTGCTACTGCGCCGTCCTCCCGGTCGCGAAGCATACCCCGGCGATATTTTCTACTTGCATAGCCGTTTGCTCGAAAGAGCTGCTAAATTTTCTGATGAATTAGGCGGCGGTTCGCTCACTGCTTTGCCAGTAATTGAAACCCAAGCTAATGACGTTTCGGCTTATATCCCGACTAACGTAATTTCTATTACTGACGGGCAGATTTACCTCGAACCGAGCTTATTCAATGCTGGAGTTCGCCCGGCTTTGAACATCGGTATCTCCGTATCTCGCGTTGGAGGTAATGCTCAAATCAAAGCTATGAAAAAAATCGCAGGACCGCTGAAAGTGGAGCTTGCTATGTTCCGCGAGCTTGAAGCGTTTGCCCGATTTGGCTCGGATTTGGACAAAGAAACGCAAGCAAAATTGACGCGTGGCGGGCGATTGACCGAAATATTAAAGCAATTGCAGTTCAATCCTATCCCAGTAGAAAAGCAAATAGCCCTAATTTTTGTAGCTACAGCTGGCTATTTAGATGAGCTGCCAATTTCTGCTTTGAAGCGATTGGAAAGCGAGTTCTTTGAATTTATGGATAATAATTATCCTCAAGTGCTGATTGATATTAGGACAATCAAAGAGCTGACTGACGAACTGCGAACAAAACTCGATGCCGCTGTTCAGCAATTTATAAGTAACTTTAAGAAAACTATAAAGTAAAATATGGTCATAGTAACAGGTGGAGCCGGTTTTATCGGCTCCTGCTTCATCAAAAAATTAAATGATGAAGGCATTAAAGATATAATTGTTGTGGATAGCCTTAAAAAAACTGACAAATGGAAAAATTTAGTCGGCAAGGTTTTTCATACTTATATCGATAAAAATGCACTTTTTGACTATATAGATAACAACGGCATAAGCGGAGTAGATGCTATTATACACCTTGGTGCTTGCTCAGATACTACCGAAACTGACTCTGATTATTTGATAAAAAATAATTATCAGTATTCGCAAACCCTTGCTAGCATCGCATTTGAGAACGATATACGCTTTGTTTATGCTTCTAGTGCCGCCACTTATGGCGATGGCTCTAATGGATATTCTGATTCAGAATTTTTTTCATTAAAGCCAATGAATTGCTACGGTTTTTCTAAGCATATATTCGACATTTGGTTGGTAGAAAACAAGTTAGAAAATCTTTGCGTTGGATTGAAATTTTTCAATGTTTTTGGACCTAATGAATATCATAAAGGCAACATGGCAAGCATGGTATATAAGGCTTATAACCAAATCAAAGAAACTGGCAAAGTGAAACTGTTTAAATCTTCTAAATCGGGCTATCAAGATGGCGAGCAAAAGCGGGATTTCGTATACGTAAAAGACACTGTGG
>JAKIZN010000047.1 GCA_022708005.1 Bacteroidota bacterium
GTTTAGACGTAGTGCTAATCACTGGCGATGTATATATAGATTCGCCATTTGACGGCACTGCGGCAGTCGGCAAGTGGCTTATTGCAAATGGCTTTAAAGTCGGAGTAATTTCCCAGCCAGATATTTTAACGCCTATGGACATTACTCGGCTTGGTTGCCCAAAATTATTTTGGGGCGTCTCGGCGGGTTGCGTAGATTCTATGGTAGCAAATTACACAGCAACAAAGAAGAAACGGCACTTGGACGATTTAACTCCCGGCAGAGAAAATAACCGTCGCCCCGATAGAGCAGTTATAAAATATGTGAATTTAATCAAACAGCATTATAAAAATTCTAAACCAATAGTAATTGGCGGAATAGAAGCGAGTTTAAGAAGGGTCGCCCATTATGATTATTGGGACGATAAAATAAGGCGGTCGGTGCTGTTCGATTCGAAAGCCGACTATTTGCTATATGGCATGGCTGAAAGCAGCATATTAGAGCTTGCGACTGCACTCAAAAACGACTCCGAAGTAAAAAATATTCATGGGCTTTGCTATATTTCAAAAGCTCCAACAAATGGATATATCGAGCTTCCCAGCTTCGAAGCCGTGTCGTCGAGCCATTCTGAATTTGAAAAAATGTTTGATATATTTTATAAAAACACAGAGCCAATAGTTGCCAAAGGATTGTATCAAAAGACTGGCGAGCGATACTTAATCCAAAATCCGCCAGTAAATTATCCGACCCAAGAAGAGCTTGATAAATACTACGAAATGGATTATGAATACGATGCCCATCCGTATTACAAAAGTCAAGGAAAAATTGTAGCATTAGAAACCATTAAGCAATCTATCACATCGCACCGCGGCTGCTTTGGCGAGTGTAATTTTTGTGCTATTGCGGTTCACCAAGGGAGAAAAATCGTCAGCAGGTCTAAAGATTCCGTGCTAAGAGAAGTTGCTAATATAGCCCAAAAGAAGAATTTTAATGGAATAATATACGACGTCGGCGGTCCGAGCGGCAATATGTTTGAAATGACTTGTAAAAAGCAGGACAAATATGGCAGTTGCCCAGATAAGCGCTGCATATTTCCTACAATTTGCAAAGCGATGAATATTAACCACGATAAATATATCGAACTGCTCGAAGCGGTAAGGCAAGTGGACGGCGTTCAAAGAGTATTTGTAAGTTCTGGATTGCGTTACGATTTAATTATGGAAGACCGACAAAATGGTGATAAATTTATAGAGGAGCTTGCTCAAAATTACGTATCGGGACAGCTAAAGATAGCCCCCGAGCATATTAGCAAGCACACGCTCAAAGCTATGGGCAAAAGCATAGATAATTCGCACCTTGTGGCTTTTAAAAATAAATTTTTGGAGTATTCAAAAAAATTCAAGAAAAAGCAGTTTTTGACTTACTATTTTATTGCTGCCCATCCAGACTGCGCTGTGCCAGATATGTTTGAGCTAAAGAATTTCCTGAAGAGCGAACTCAAGGCAAAGCCAGAGCAAGTGCAAATTTTCACTCCAACTCCTTCAACGTACTCAACGCTGATGTATTACACAGGGCGAGACCCGCTATCAGGCAAGCAAGTTCACGTAGAAAAATCCATTAGCAGAAAGCAAATCCAAAAAGATACGATAGTATCCAAGAAAAATATAAGACGCAGATAAAAAATTAATCCAAATAATTCATTAGGGGATCTAGCTGACTGCGTATCTGTAAGGAAACATTTGGCTTTAAGATGGGGCTGTCTCATAAAGGTTCTGATGCATTATTTGGGTTTAATCCCGAAGGGATTTGATGTTTGTAGAAAATAAGATTGCATAAGCTAATGCGACTCCTACGGAGTCGTATAATGTTAACCTAATGCGACTCCTACGGAGTCGTATAATGTTAACCTAATGCGACTCCTACAGAGTCGTATAACTCGCCGATTATTCATTACTACAAACATTTGAACCCTTTGGGTTCGTTACAATTTAGCTTAAAAATAGATGTCCTACACTTCAAAAGTGTAGGACATCTGGAAAACAGCTAATAGGCAATGGGAAAGTTCCCACTGCATTATTTAAATTCAAGCTATTGCCAGCGGTTCGCGGCTATTTTTCGTTATTGAACGGCGGATTGCCAAGCCTATAAAAATTCAATATTTCGTCGAAGCCGTAATCGGAAAGCGCATCTGCAAATACATTGCTTTTTTTGCCGTGATTACGCATATACTCAAGCATTCCTTGCTGTTGCCATAGAAATTTTTGCGATAAATCTGGGAAAAATCTGCCAAGCACTCCGTACCTGTTTAGCGCTGGAGTAGACCAATACCAAAGAAATAAATTAATTCGCGATGATTCTTCCGCCAAGCAAAGCGCCAACGGCAAAACAGCGTTCAAGACTAACTCTCGCCTAAACGCAGCGCCTTCGTTCAATATCTTAATTTTAATAATATCAAGCATTTTATCCGGGATATTCACGCTGTCGCCGTTCGATAGTTCAATCAGAAAAGTATGTATAGCCGAGCCTTTCAGAGCAAATAAAATATCGCCAAGCTGATTATTATCATAAACTGGGCGGCGCCTTTTCTTCTCGTAATTTATCATAAACTCGTTAGATAGTCTATGCAAGCTATCTTCTAACGTATATTGATTAAGCATTTTTTGCGCTTCGGCAGCTTTCCGAAGCAAACGAATTAGCGCAAAATGTTGCAAGTCCTCTGCATTTTTAATAAGCTCTTCGTCGGATTGCAACGGAGCTGGCTTTACGTTTAGAACTTCGCTTTCGTCTATTACCAAAGTTTCAAATTTTGCTTGAAAAAGCGAATCATCTTGAAAGACAATGTGCAAAATCACATTTTTATACATCGGGTTAGTGCCGTGCTTGTGCTGCTCCCACTCTGAAGCAAAACGATGGAACTCCGCATTACCCGTTACTATTATGCCATCGAGCAGCATCCCAAAATCATTATAGTCAGGTCACTCAAATGGATTAATCCTGCCCGGTGAAAGTATTTGCAGCCTGCGCCCGCTTTGGGTAGTCCATACTTTTGCTGGGTCTGACAGCAACAACCTTACGTATTTTTGCAACTCTCTTTCGTTCATTTCTATTGCACTTTTGGTAATTGAACCTACGCCGATTTTTGAATTTTGCAAAATAAATCTATTTTCGCTCACATCAAAGGAAAAATTTAGGCAAAATGGCTATTTTATTTAATAAGGCTGTCGATTAATTGGTGAATCTTCGCTTCCTCTGCCTCATAGTTGAAAACTTTTGCAGCAAGCAAGCAGTTTTCGACGTAAAACGCTTTTTTTGACTTCAATTTCTCAATAGAATTTTTAATTGATTTCGCCGAAGATAAGTCTTCAACTATTTCGCCGATTCCGTAATTTTCGACAATCTTTCTCATAGCGGGCAAATCGCTTATTATCTG
Source organism: Bacteroidota bacterium (assembly GCA_022708005.1). Lineage (GTDB taxonomy): Bacteria > Bacteroidota > Ignavibacteria > Kapaibacteriales > UBA2268 > JAKIZN01. The sequence continues at coordinate 3,410 of JAKIZN010000047.1, forward strand.
AGGCACTCCAGCCATAATATACTCAAACATTTTATTGGGCAATGCTAGCTTATATGAAAAGCTCAAAGGCTCGATAAGATTTATGCCGTAATCTGCCGAGCAAGTCCAATCGTGCAATTCCCCATATAGAACAGCACCGACAAAAACGGCTCTATCGTCTAATCCTTTCGAGTGAGCAAAATGCTTGGCACGAGCTAAAAACTCGCCATCGCCAATGACCACGAGCGCATATTCATCAAATTCAGAAATAAAATTCAAAGCAGGAATAATGCCTCTACCATCGAGAACAGCCCCCTGATAAATCAATATTTCCTTGCCCTTCAAGTTTGGATACGCTTGAAGAATTTTTGAGCTATCGAGCCGCTCCCTATAAGGCGGAACATTCAAAAACACAGAGAAAGGCTTGCTTGTGCGAAAATGTTGCTTCAAATATTCAGCATCGAGTTCGCCCGAAACAATGAAATGCTCCACTTTTCGCACTAAATATTTTTCAATATTTGTTATCGCAAATTGCTTAACTGACGAACCGTGCAAAGTGCCGAGCGCAGAATATATTTCGCGTGAATCATAAAGCACTTTGCCGCCCGATTGCTTTTTTAAATAGATGCAGGGCAATAGCGAATATAAATCGGCAGCCCAAAGAATTTTTGACTGCAAAGCACCTATTTGCTTGATTTTTTTCGAGAACTCCCGCCACCTTGTGATGTGCCGCTTACCTTTTACTTCAATGGAAAAATGGGCGGCATTGCCTAAATTAAGCGAATTAATTTTGCTTTCTGGGGTTAGCGATATGCACGCGACGCTCCATTTTTTCGAAAGTGATACGATGGCATTCAAACTGCGTGCATCGTATTCAAGCGATGAAAATGATATTATGCAAATATCATACATATAGGGCTATTCGGAAAATTTATAATGAAATGTGCTTCGCAATATGCCGCGTGAGAAAAATCTTTCTTTGAAGTATATCAAATTCAGCGATGGCGTCATTGGGTCTTCAGCCGCCGTATCTTGCGATACGCCTATATCTACCCATTCATAACCTTCGGCAATAGCTTGCTCTACTGTATGGTGCATAATCAGATATATCGGCTTTAAATGTTCGTATTCATAGTACAACATATTATAAAAACACAGCACTACCTTATCATTACAGAAAAACAGCCAAGAGCCAGCAATGGGCTTTTCTTCATAATAAACTATGTTCAGCCTAACGTTATTTGGCATCAACTCTGCTAATTTAAGCATATCTTCAAGCGTATGAGTGGGTTTAACGTTAAATTTAGCTTTGTTTGTGAGCAAAATATCGTTGAATGTTGCATAGTCATTGCTTTCGCGTATACTGATTTTCCCTTCGCGAAGTATTTTATTTATCGTTTTTCTTGCAGTTTTATCGTAATTTTTAAATGTATTTTGCTTGTGCTTTAAATCTATTGCATGCGAAATATAATGCAATTCAAAATCAAATTTGCGATATAGCATCGCATATTCAATATGCTGAGAATAATTTTTTGAGTACACCAAAGGCGGCGGGATTAAGAAAACTTCCTTAATCCCAGCCCCTTTGCAATATGCCATAAAAGCATCTACAATTTCAAGGCATTCAGAAAATGGCAAATCGCCAGTAACAAACGAGCCATAACTTGCCCCAACAGGCGACCAATAAACATTGCCATCATCTTTCAGCCCACCGGGAAGAACAGCTATAATTTTTCCATTTTTGCGAAAAATTAGATGATAAAAATCAAATTTTCCAGCATGATGATAGTCCAAAAATGCTTGTTTATGGAACATTGTGCCATTGTTGGACCTATCCACAAAGTCTTCCCAATTCAGCCTATCGCTTGGCTTATATTTTTCTATTGTAATATCAGGCATTTAAGTCGATTATTGCTTCAAAAATTTTGCAAATTCTTTCCCGAAATCGAACAATTTAGTGGCATCGGCTTCGCTCGGATTCCATTGCGCTTTTGCCGTATCTGCAAATACGTCAAATCCAGCGGCTTTCAGCGATTCGGAGATAATTTTCACATTAGCGGGGCTCCAGCCGTAAGAGCCAAATGCTGCTGCTTTTTTGTTCTCCATAGCAAGCCCTTTGATTTCATCGAGCAGCCCTGCAATTGAGTGAAGTATCCCATTATTATACGACGGCGAACCAACCAGCACAGCCTTCGAGCGAAATACCTCCAAAACAACGTCGTTAATATCCGATTTGCTCGAATTGAAAATTTTTATTTTAACATCATCGCACTCCGCTTGGATGCCCTCGGCAATAATTTCAGCCATTCTGCGAGTGCTATTATACATAGAATCGTATATCAATGTAATTTGGTTTTCCGAATACGCGTTTGCCCATAAAATATACTTATCAATTATAGCCTTAATCCCATCTTTCCAAGCTATGCCGTGGGCAGGCGCTATGACAGATATGGGCAAATTCAGCGCCAAAAGCTCTTCTATTTTCTTTGTTACCTTTTTAGAAAACGGCGTAAGTATGTTCGCAAAATATTTCATTGCTTCGTAGAAAATTTCAGTCTGGTCATTTTCATTATCAAATATTTTTTGCGAAGCATAATGCTGCCCAAAGGCGTCTGATGAAAACAGCACATTATCTTCCGACAGAAAAGCCATAGTGGAATCGGGCCAATGCAGCATCGGCACTTCGATAAATGTCAATTCTGTTTTTCCGAGCGATAGCTTTTCGCCCGTTTTAACCACTTGAAAATCCCAATCTTGGTGGTAGTAGCCTTTGATAGATTTCACTGCACTCGCGGAGCAAACTATTTTTGCTTGTGGAGCATTTTGCACAAGCAAAGGCAGCGCCCCGCTGTGATCTGGTTCAGCGTGCAAAACAACTATATAATCAATTTTCGATAGCTCTATTTTACTTTTAAGATTTTCGATAAATTCTTTTGCGAATGGAGTCCATACTGAATCGACAATCGCGACTTTCTCATCTTCTACGAGATACGCATTATACGAACTACCGTTATTTGTCGAAAGTTGCTCGCCATGAAACTTTCTCAACTCCCAATCAACTTTTCCTACCCACGAAACATGATTTGATATTTTCATACTTTCCTCCTTTTAATAATTAAAGTTCTTGCTAAAATAATAGCTATGCCGATAGCCTTATTGGCTGCATAGCAAGGCAGAAAGCGGGCAAATCTGCTCTCTGCCTATTGCTCTTCGCTTATTATTTATTTCAAAATTGCTTCAAGTTGATCTAAATATTTATTCATTTTTTCAATCGTCTTATTTATCGGGTCTGGAGTGGTCATATCGACTCCTGCTCGCTTCAATACGTCTATGCCATACAAAGAATTACCAGAAGAGAGAAACTCTAAGTATTTATCAATAGCTGGTTTGCCTTGCTTTTTGATATTTTCGGCAAAGGCTTGAGCGGCGGCAAATCCAGTAGAATATTGGAAAACATAGAAGTTATATTTTGTTAAGTGATGCACTCTCGCCCACGAAGTAGTTTCTTCTGGGTCGGTAACCATAGCGCTGCCCCAGTGCTGTTGATAAAGGTCGCCAAAAAGTTTAGAAAGCTCTTCGGCAGTCATAATTTCGCCTTTGGCAGCTCTTTCGTGAGTGATTTTTTCAAATTCTGCAAAATGTGCTTGGCGGAAAAAAGTTTGCTGAGCGTTTAGCAAAAACTTCTCGATAAGCATAGATTTTTCTTCGTTTGTTTTAGCATTCTCTAACATATAATCGAGCAATAACGCTTCATTTGTAGTGGAAGCAACTTCCGCAACAAAGATTGAATAATTAGCATAGTGATAAGGCTGCGTCTTTTCGGTAAAGAAGGAGTGCATATTATGCCCTAACTCATGAACAAGGGTAAACACATCATCAAGCGTATTGTTCCAATTTAGGAGAATATATGGATGAACTCCGCACCCACAGCCGTTTGAATATGCTCCGCTGCGTTTGCCTTTTGTTTCGTAAACGTCTATCCAGCGATTATCAAAGCACATTTGCAAGGCTTTCATATATTCTTCGCCCATAGGTTTTAGCGCTTTCATAATGATTTCTTTGGCTTCTTCGAATGTATATTCTTTTGTCGAGCCGGGGAAAAGCGATGCGTAAGTATCGTAAGGATGCAATTCGGATACTTTTAGCACTTTTTTCTTCAAGTTAGCCCAACGGTGCAAAGTTTTAATATTTTGATGCACAGATTTTATCAAATTATCATATACCGCAACTGGAATATTATCCTCAAATAGAGCGGCTTCAAGTGGAGAGTTGAAATGCCTGATTTCTGAGTTAATTAGGCGAGTTTTCAGCCTACCGTTATAAAGCGCTGCGTAAGTGCCTAATAGTTGCTTATAAGGCTCATAATAGCCTTTGTATACTCTCATTCTATAGTCTCTATCGTTGGAGTAAAGAGAAGAGCGGAATCTGCCATGCGAAAGCTCAATATCATTGCCGTCTTTGTCCTTTATTGTTGGGAAAGGCAGCTCGGCATCATTAAGTATACCATAAGTTTCATTTGGTATTCCCATAATAGGCGACATTTTTGCTAGTAGCTCTTCCTCTTTTGCCGATAGCGTATGCTGCTTTTGACGCATCATATTATCTAAAGTATGCTCATATACTTTCAAGCCTTTTTCTACTATTATATATTTTTTTACTGTTTCTGCGGGCAATTCCATCAATTCTGGCATAAAGAAAGATGTTGCTGCGGAGAAATCAGCACTAATTTTCTGTGTTTTTTGGAACATCGTTTGGTATTTGCCGTCGGATACATCTAAATCGCGAGCCATTGAGCTATAAAAATACAGTTTAACGAATCTTTTTTCGAGTTCATAATAATCATTTAATGCGGCGAGCAAACTTTGGGCATCTCTCCCCAGCGTGCCTTTATGCTTAGAAAATGTTGGTATATCTTTCGCTACGGCATTATAGTCTGCTTCCCATTCTGCGTCAGTTTTATAAATATGGGTCAAATCCCATTTGTATTTGTCTTGAATTTTGTCCCTTGTGGGAAGTGATTGAGCAGACATTTCTGTAGCAACTCCTGCAATTATAATAAAAAGCAACAATTTTAATTTTAACATAAAAAACTCCGTTTTTACAAACATAAAAACTGCAAGTTAAGAAAAATTCCCTTCAAAGAAAAGTTGTGATTAGCTAAAATCAATAATTTATAGCCACAGCAAGTTTCAAGTCGTATTTTCTTTTTGAATTTATCTCAAATAATGCAATGGAAATTATTGCCTAATCGATACTCGCTAGATGTCCTACACCTTCGAGGTGTAGGACATCTTAAAACCTAATATTTCCTTACGGATGCGCATTCAGTTAGAGCTTCTAATGCATTATTTGGGTTTAATTAAGTTATAAAAAAAAATAAAATCAATAAAAAAATAATTTGCATAAAAATTAACCACTAGTTAATTTGCATG
>JAKIZN010000381.1 GCA_022708005.1 Bacteroidota bacterium
AACTCTGATAATGCTCGATAAAGCAGTGCCACCGACGAAAAAAAGCAAGCCCAAGCGGTCTTTAATAGTCGCTGGCTCTGTGCTTGGGGTTTTTGTGCTATGCGTTCTAATAATCGTGATAATATACAACTTCAAAGAGTTCAAAAGAAAATACGACGCTCAAGAATATGATAGAAGCTGATAGCAATAATCTGTTCCAAAGCTTTTTTAGAGAAAGGGCGAAAATTGGCTATTGGGCAGCGTTGCCAATCGTGCTATTTGTTGCGCTAGCAGTATATTTGTCGCAAGATTCGCTGGTGGCAATAATAATTTTTTCGGCAGTTTTGGCTTTGCCACTAATTTGGGCTTGCTTGAAATTCCCCAAATTATGGGTGTATTCCATTGTGCTTTCTGGTATTGCGTATTTAAGCACCGGAGGCAAAGGCGTATCGGCGACAGATGTTGTTTTGGGAGCGATGTATGTCGGCGGGCTTGCCCTTTGGTTCGCATATATTATATTGGTAAAAAAAGAGAAAATTGTTTGCAATACAGCCGATTGGCTTATCATATTTTTTTACCTTACAGCATTTGGCAATGTGTGCATTGCTGCGATTAACGGCGTTGTATTTTTCGACTCATTCAAGGAATATTTAGGCTTCTCGCTAACTTTGCTATATTTTCCAATTAGGCATTATTTTCACGAGAAAAAAGATTTGGGTAGATTATTTATCGCATTGGCGATAATGCTGCTATTTGTCGATTTGATACACTTTTATAATTATTATAAAGCCGCGACAACTAATCTGGTCTATGCCTACCAACTTGCTCGGACAGTTAGGACAAATCAAGCTATTTTCACTGCTGGCGCTATATTGGGTGTTACGTTTTATTTTTATTCAAAAGGCTTTTGGATAAGGCTGCTGCTGGCTGCGTTTGCAGGAATAACGGCGGCTGCTTTGGTAAGCACTTTTTCGCGTGCTTTTTGGCTTGTTTTGTTGCTGCAAATTGTAATATTATTTATATTTTTATCGAATAAAAAGAAAATTGAATTAGTTTTTCTTACTGGGATTATATCTTCCATAATACTTGTGCTTGCATTTGCTTTTATGAAAGATAATACAAGGCTACTTTTTGGGACAGTTGCTGCGAGATTTACTTCGGCAAGCGCTGGAACTAAAGACGTCTCTGTGCAAGCGCGTTTTGCCGAGTATGATGCTACATTTAAAAAGATATGGGAAAATCCCCTTGGGGGAAACGGTTTTTTCAAAAATTTTGCCTATCTCGACCCATTAACAGGGTATACGTTAGATGCTTCGGTTAACCACAACGCATACATATATTTAATGTATCGGACTGGTCTGCCAATGACTGCGGTTTACTTGCTATTTTTCATAATATATTTTCTAAAATCCATTAAATATACTTTTCTCGTCAAAGATGATTTCTACAAGGCATTGGCATTAGGCGGTTTTCTGTGCTTTTTGCTAGTAGCCATTACAAATTTTGTTACTCCAGTGATTTCATTCCGCGACGGAGTGTTTGTTATGGTATTTTCTGTTGTCGCGATTTCTTCCGCTGAGCGATATTATGCGAAGAGTGTAGAGGGCGCGCCACCCTTGCTAGATTCCCAATAAGATTGAAACTACAGCTTTTGAACTGCATAATGCCAGTTACACTTAAAAAAGTTAATATTATTAACCTATAAAGTGTTATTTTTGTTATTACGTAAATTTGCAGTTATTAAAAAAATATATATGAGAAAGAACAATGAAGCCTAATCTTTATTCAGAAATCGAAGTAAGCAAAGAGACTGCGCTAGAGC
>JAKIZN010000048.1 GCA_022708005.1 Bacteroidota bacterium
TGACAACTACAGGCAGCACGACGAATACCACAATATTCTGGTCGGTCAGCCAAGGGAATGCTTGCGAGATAATTGACCTGCTGAAAAAGAATACGATAGCAAACAATCCAAGCAGAAATAAAACATCAAGAAATCGCTCAATGATTATCGTGGCAAATACTGCGGATTTCGACACATTCTCCCGGCGGGCATATACAAAGGGTCTAACGAACTCGCCACCTCGGGGAATTACATTATTCACAGCATAGCCCACCATCACGGCTGAAAACAAGTTCCAAATTGACTTGGCATCTAAAATCGGCTTCAGTAATGTTTTCCAGCGAACGGCGCGTATCCAATGCGACAGCAAAATTATTGGTATTGAGAGTATGACCCAAAGGTAATCTGCGGTTTTTAATATATGCCAAAGCTGTGCAAAATCAATGTCTTTTACGACAGAATATAAGCTACCAATGATAATAGCAATTATTACTACCCATTTGAATATTTCTTTGTATATTTTATTCATTTGCCACATAAGCGAAATCATAAAAAATAAAAATACAAAAAAATAAGGTTTATTTAAAACTATTTCTGAAATTGCGGCAATAATTGCCCTACGCAAGCTGTGTATTTATGTAAACTGTAGCATTTTGCGACTAAATTATTTTTTATAAATTTTTATAATATAATTGTAATTTTGCCAAATAATAATTAAATTGTAAATACGTAATACTGAAGATTGATTATAATAGTTGCGTCGCGATTTTTATCTTTATTTTCGACAAATAAATTAAGGGATAAGTTGGGATGAAAAGAGCATTACTTGTATTTCTTTTGCTTTTTGCAGTTTCAAATAAATTATATTCTCAAGACGAGGATTCGCCTAATTGGATGAATGTAAACTTCAAGCATAATTTTTATGATATTCAAGCGGATTTTAATAAATATTGGGAAGGGCGAAAAATCACTCCCAAAACTCCACGCGACGAAAGAGCTGGCTGGAAGCAGTTCAAACGGTGGGAGTGGTTTTGGGAGCAACGGGTTACTCCAAGCGGAGTTTTCCCAAAGCCAAGCCATACGATGGAAGAATATTTAAAGTATCGCGCTAGCAAACAAGAGGGCAAAAGCGATAGAAAGCAAGCAGGCGATTGGGTGCATCTTGGTCCATCAACTGCGAGCGGTGGATACGAAGGGTTGGGCAGGCTAAACTGCGTGGTAGAAGATCCAAATTATAATGGCACAACAAATAAAACTATTTGGGTGGGCGCCGCAAGCGGCGGAATATGGAAAACCACAAACGGCGGTGCAAGCTGGACTACTAATACTGACTGGTTCGCCGCGCTTGGTATCGCCGATATTGTGATTAATCCAACTAATCCAAATATTATGTATGCCGCAACAGGCGACGGCGATGCCGACGATACTTATTCAATCGGTGTACTAAAATCAACAGATGCAGGCAATACTTGGACAATTACTAGTTTGCAGCACCAAGTAAGCGAGCAAAAAGTATGCAGGCGAATGGTGATTAATCCCACAAACGCAAATATATTGCTTGTAGCTACAAATAGCGGGCTTTTTAGGACAACTAACGCTGGCTCTACTTGGTCGCAAGTTAGGAGTGGAGGATATTGGGACGTAAAGTTGCATCCTCAAAATCCTAATATAGTATATGCGGCGACCTCGAATGTGATATATACTTCCACAGATGCTGGAGCAAGTTGGAATTCCGGCGTCTCAATCACTAGCTCTACGAGAATTGCCCTTGCTGTTAGCCCAAATCAGCCTGGGTACGTATACGCTCTATCGGCAAATGATGGAGCATACAACGGTCTATGGCTATCGACTAACACTGCTTCTACGTTTACTCGACAATCAAACTCGCCTAATCTGCTTAATTCATCTTCGACTGGCAGCGGGACTGGTGGGCAAGGCTGGTATGACTTGTCATTAGCGGTCGATCCAACCAATGCAAGTATAGTATATGTCGGTGGTGTAAATATATGGAAATCTACCAATTCGGGAGTTAATTGGTCAATAAAAGGCTATTGGACAAGCTTAAGCGGAGTGGCAACTGTGCATGCAGATCACCACATGTTTTATTTCGGCGGGACAAGTCGGCTGTATTCTGCAAATGATGGCGGATTAGATGTTTCTACAAATGGAGGTACTTCTTGGACGTTTATCGGCTCTGGGTTAAAAATTACGCAGTTCTATAGAATAGCTACTTCGCAAACAAATGCTTATTACATACTCGGTGGCGCCCAAGATAACAGCTCTTTTTTGAGGACAGCCAATTCATTTGACATGACGCAAGCCACCGGTGACGGTATGGATCAAGCTATAAACCCAAGCAATGGGAATTATATGTTCACGTCGAGCTACTATGGCGATCTTTACCGCTCTACCAACGCTGGCTCAAGCTGGACTGACTTGACCGAGCCTAACGATGATGGCGGATGGGTTACTCCTTATGTAATAGATCCAAATAATCATACAACTCTTGTGGCTGGATATACTGGAGTGTGGAAATCGACTAATAACGGAACAAGCTGGACTAAAATTTCAACATTTTCCAACTCGACATATTTGACAGTTATACACGTTGCACCTGCTAATTCAAATTATATATATGCCGGACGCAGTAGCGCTCTCTGGAAAACTACTGACGGCGGCACTACTTGGTCTTCTGTTACTTTGCCTTATTCTTCGCTAACGTCTTTGACTTCAAATGCTACCGACCCCAATGAAATTTGGATAACTATGTCGGGATATAGCAGCACAAATAAAGTTTTTAAATCGACAAACGGCGGAGCAAACTGGACAAATATTACTGGTTCGCTGCCAAATGTGCCTTGCAACCATATACTTTTTCAACCGAATGCAGACAAAAGGGTATGGGTAGCAACTGATATTGGCGTATGGTATAGAGGCAATTCTGATTTGAATTGGATGGACTATAATGATTATTTGCCTAATGTAATTTGCAATGATTTAGAGATTTACGCAGCGGGCAATAAACTTCGGCTTGGGACTTATGGCAGAGGCGTTTGGGAGGCAACTTTGCCTACTGTGGCTAATTTGCCGCCCAATTTGCTTTATCCCGCTAATAATGCTGATAGTATACCAACACAAGTGAACTTGCAATGGTATGCTTCCTTTGGTGCTACTTCTTATAGATTGCAAGTTTCTAATTCAAGTAATTTCAATAATTTATTAGTAAATACTATTACAACAGCTACTAATTTTACCGTATCAAATTTACAATATGGAACGCAATATTATTGGCGATTAAGAAGTAGAAACGCGACGGATTCATCGGATTGGAGCGAAGTTTGGAGCTTTAAGACTAAGCTACCGATTTATCCACCAAATATTATTTCGCCTGACGACGGAATTAATACCCAAGCGAACTCTATCGCATTTATTTGGCACGCCGAACCTAATGCTACAAACTATCGCCTTCAAGTTTCGAGGGATTCACTATTCAGCAACATTGTTGTAAATCAACAAACTGCAGATACTTCTTATAATTGGAATAGCCTAATAAAAAGTTCACGACTATTTTGGCGAGTGCAGTCGAGCAATGCTACATACACGAGCGATTGGAGCAGCGTTAGAGTTTTAACAACTTTCCCGATTGTAGAAATAACTCTCGGCACGGGCAGTGCGACGTCTGATTTGCCATATCATACATATTATGCAGACGCAACAACTTACCTGCTTTTCACCGCAAGCGAAATTAAGTCTGCCGGCGGAGGCTCTGGATTAATCACTTCGCTAGCTTTTAATGTGGTTTCGCCGAGCAGTTCATTTCCATCGCTGAATGGGTTTACAATTTTTATGCAAAATACGACTGCAAGCTCTATTACTGCTCCTATAACTACAGGATGGACGCAGGTCTATTCGACTTCCGCATACGTCGTTTCGCAAACAGGCTGGAGTGTGCATAGCTTTAGCACTCCATTTGCGTATGACAGCACTAAAAATTTATTGATAAAGGTGTGCTTTAATAATCCAGATTATACTTGGACAAGCAATTCTACGGTAACGGCTACCAGCGCATCTGGCAAAATATACGCAAGGCGCTCGGACACCAGCCCTAATACTTGTCAAGTTGACCCAACTTCAACGTATTCTACGACAAACAGACCAAACGTGAAGCTCGTTATGATGCCGCCGTTGCTGCCACCAGAAATGGTAAGCCCATTGAATAATGACACTTTCGATAACGACAAGATAGCGTTTAAATGGAGGCGTGCCAATACGGCAAGCGCCTATCAAGTAATTGTAAGTGATGCTGCAGGCGATATAGTCAATGCCATTACAGCCGATACTATTCTGCAACCGCAGCCTTTAGGCAGCGAAGGGACATACTCTTGGAAAGTGCGTTCAATTAATGGTGGCGATTCAAGTGCGTGGGTTATTGCCACTTTTTATGTAACCCGCGTTTCAGCGACCCACAGCATTTTACTGCACAACGGCTGGAATATGATATCCACATACGTTGAGCCAGATTCTACATCTATCGAAGCTTTGACAAGCGGCATTACTAATAGCTTTAGTATTATCAAAAGCATGAGCGGCGATTTATATTCGCCACCAATTGTGAATACGCTGCAAAATTGGAACATAAGGCAGGCATATCAAATCAAGATGAATGCTCCGAGAGTGCTGTCTATTTCTGGATTAAGGATAGTTCCAAATTCAACTCCGATTATTATGAACAAACTCGAATGGTTCTGGATGCCATATTTCAGAGTGTCTTCTATGGCAACTGCGTCGGCGCTTAGCTCTATCAGTGGCAAATACTTGCAAGTAAAGAGCATTGAGGGATTGGTATATCAGCCGCCGTTCTTCAATACTTTGCAAAATTTAGGACCGAGCAAAGGATATATGATAAGAATCAGCTCGCCGGGTGCTATATTACTTTATCCAGCCAATTCGACTATAAAAGCATCTGAAGCGGGCAACAGCGTTACCCCAGAGCCAAAATTCTTTGTTCGCGATAAAGTAATTACTGGAAAAACAGCAGTTATAGCTTTAGATATAAGCGACATTGAGTATGGCGACGAAATTGGTGCTTTTACAAAAGATGGCTTGCTTGTTGGTGCGTCGGTATGGTCTGAAAATTCCAAAGGAGTTGTGATTTTCGGCGATGACGAACTTACGCAAGATAAAGATGGCGCTTACGAAGGCGAAGAAATAACTCTGAAAGTATGGAAATCGCGAGCCAATAAAGTTCATCTATTAAGAAAAAATAAGTTGGCGGATATGACTGGCGATAACACATTTATTGATTTGAGCTATGAAACTGACGCTATTTACTACGTAGATGCAGATGTTGAATCAAAGCCCGAAAGTTCTATTTTCGTTTCGCCACAGCCAGCTTCAAATAGTTTATTTTTGAAATTAAATGATTTTTCGGGCAAAGCTATAACCATCAAGATTTATGATTATCGAGGTGTGGAGGCATTCAGCAAGGTATGCGAAGCGGGAAGTTCGCAATTAACATTAGACATTTCTTCGCTGGCAAGCGGAGTTTATCAATTAGTTGTTTTGGCAGACGATAATTTATATAGGGAGAAAATCGTAGTAGCTAAATAGTGCTTTTGGGATAATAATGTTGTCGATTTTTTGTAAATTTGTGATTATGTTAAATACACAATACAAGAGGAATCGGCAATGGCACAAATAATTGACGGGAAGAAAATATCTGAAGAGATTAAAAGTGAGATTAAGGAAAGGACTAAACTGCTGCTTGATAGCAGGGGTATAGTTCCGGGGCTGGCTGTTTTATTGGTTGGAGATGATGCGGCGTCTTCCATATATGTGAATAGCAAAAATAAAGCCTGCGACGCATTGGGCTTTAAATCCATTGTAGAGCGTATGCCAGCAGACGCTAAAGAAAATGAAGTCATATCACTGATAAATAAATGGAATAGCGACCCAGAAGTTCATGGCATTTTGGTTCAACTGCCTCTGCCGAAACATATCAATGAAACTAAGGTGTTGCTATCGATTAATCCAACTAAAGACGTAGATGGATTCCACCCTGAAAGTGTAGGGCGATTAGTAGTTGGCTTGCCGGGATTTGTCTCTTGCACTCCTGCGGGCATATTTGAACTTTTGAAACGCTCAAACATAGATATAAGCGGCAAGCATGCCGTTGTTGTGGGAAGAAGTAATATAGTGGGCAAGCCGATAGCCAATATATTATATCAGAAGAAAAAGCATGCTAACGCAGTGGTTACAATTTGCCACACGGGAGCCAAAGATTTATCTTACTATACCAAACAAGCCGATATTATTATTGCCGCAGTCGGCAAGCCGAATGTGATTAAAGCTGATGACGTTAAAGACGGAGTAATTGTCATTGACGTAGGAATAAATAGGGTAGAGGATAGCTCCAGCCCGAAAGGCTATAAAATAGTTGGCGATGTTGATTTTGATTCAGTTGCTCCAAAGGCATCAGCCATCACTCCTGTTCCGGGCGGAGTGGGTCCGATGACAATTGCAATGCTGATGCACAATACTCTTTTATCTGCCGAAGGGAATTTATTTGATGAATAAAAGCATTAAAGTCATTTTTGAAGATGATGATATACTGATTGTAAATAAGCCTGCTGGCTTGCTTACAATTCCAGATAGATATAACCACGCTTTGCCGTCGATGATTAATGTGCTACGCAGCAGTGGGCGAGATTGCCTTGTTGTGCATAGGCTTGATAAAGATACAAGCGGCGCTTTGATATTTGCAAAAAATGCAGAATCGCATAGGACGCTAAACTTGCAATTTGAAAAGCAGGAGGTAACCAAGATTTATCACGCAGTAGTTGGCGGTATTGTGCCTAAAGATGAAATTAGGGTAGATATTCCGCTAGTGCAAAACCCCGGCAAGGGTGGCGGAGTGCTTCCTTCGGCTCGCGGGAAAGAATCGCTTAGTATAATAAAAGTCATAGAAAGATTTAAGGCGGCTACTTTTGTGGAAGTGAATTTAGTTACTGGCAGACAGCACCAATTGAGGGCACATGTTGCGGCAATTGGGCATCCGCTGCTCGTTGATGATTTGTATGGTGAAGCGACTGAATTTTATCTATCTTCTATAAAAAGAAAATTCAATTTAAAGAAAAATACCACAGAACTGCCAATAATATCTCGCATTTCTATGCACTCTTTTTCATTGAAATTTAAGCACCCAGCAACAAACGAAACATTAGAATTTGAGGCAGAGTATCCAAAAGATTTTAGAGTGCTGCTAAATGTATTGAAAAAGTATTCAAGTTTGGGAGATAGTATTTAACCCAAATAATACATTAGAAATTCTAACTGCTAACTGACTGCGTGCTCGTAAGAAAAGATTAGGTTTTAAGATGGGGCTGTCTCATAAGGTAATATGTGAGAGCATCCGCTGTTCTCCAGATGTCCTACACCTTCGAGGTGTAGGACATCTTAAACCCAAATTGTAACGAACCCGAAGGGTTCAAATGTTTGTAGTAATGAATAATCGGCGGTTTATACGACTCGCATTGGGTTAGCATTATACGACTCCGTAGGAGTCGCATTGGGTTAGCATTATACGACTCCGTAGGAGTCGCATTGGGTTAGCATTATACGACTCCGTAGGAGTCGCATTGGGTTAGCATTATACGACTCCGTAGGAGTCGCATTGGGTTATGCAATCTTATTTTCTACAAACATCAAATCCCTTCGGGATTAAACCCCAATAATGCATCTGACCCCCTTATAAGACAGCCCCATCTGGAGAAATTAGAGTTGGCAATGGGAAAGTTTCTATTACATTATTTAGATTAATTGCAATATTTTTGTTAATTTGTCAATTGCGTACTTGGCTTTTTGCTGAGTTTCAATTGGCATTTTTTGATGTTTATATGGTGTTGCTATGAAAAAAATCATTTACTTTTCAGTTTTTTTTATCATTTCGCTATGTGCCACAGCTTTCTCGCAAGACAAAGCGTCGCCTCTAACCCTTTTGCAACTTTATAAGTTTGAGAATGATGCGAAGTTTAGAAAACTTCACTCAATGGAAACTTTGAGCGGTATGATAAAAGTGAATGATAAATTAGACGAAAATTTGCTTAAAATGCAAGGCGTTAAAATTAGGACTCGCGCTGGGAACATATACACAGTCAGCTTTACCTCCGAAAGCTTGAGATATTTGATGAACGCTCCCGGAATAGATTATGTGCAATTAGATGAGCCAATCGAGCAATTATTGGACTCGGCGCGTAGCGGGATTGGCACCGACGCCGTACATATCGGCACAGTGCTAAATTCAACTGGATTTACCGGTAAAGGAGTAATAGTTGGGATAGTCGATTCGGGATTTGATTACGCCAATCCAGTATTTTATGATTCAGTATCTAACAAATTGCGTATAAGCAGAGTTTGGGAGCTAAAGAAAGAGGGACGCCCGCCAGTTGGCTACGACTATGGAAATGAACTACTTACTCCAGAAGAAATATATGCAGAAAAATACGACATCAATACTTCTTCTCATGGCACACATGTTGGGTCAATAGCGGCAGGCAATGGCAATTTAAGCGATTCCCGCTTAATTGGAATGGCGCCAGAAGCAGAATTGGTGTTTGTCGGCATACGTCCCGAGCCAGAAGAGTGGAAAAGCAGCGGAGTAAGCTCGGTTATCGATGCTTTCAGCTACATATTTGACTATGCGGAATCGCAAGGCAAGCCGGCGGTTATTAATCTCAGTTGGGGCATTTCTATCGGTCCGCGTAATGGCACTTCTTTATTTAATC
>JAKIZN010000049.1 GCA_022708005.1 Bacteroidota bacterium
GATTAGCTCATCTATCGCCGATTTTTTATATTTTTGCATGTTCGGAGCTGTAGCCGTCGCTTCCATAAATAACTCTTCAACGCTGCTTCCTTGAGCTTTTTCTGGAGCATCGTGGCTATGCAATTCACTTTCATAGCTATCGCCCCAAAATGTGCTTGACGACGCCTTAGCCTTAGGCATACTATTTGGAGCAATCCCAAAATAAATATACTTTCCTATAATATCGGCAAAAATTGCCGGTACTGTAGATGCCGAGCGAAAATTCAAATAGGTTAGCCCGCTGCCTTCTCTATGATGCAAATATACATCATCGCCCATTTTATCAAAAAATATAGAGATTGCCGTAGAGTTCCCGCAGCCTATAAATAAATTATCGGCACTATATTTGTCATTACCAGCGAAGTCTAACAAAGCACCAAAGGCAGTATTATGCCCGCATCCTTGCGATTCGCTTAGCGATTGGTAAGCATCATTGCCGTTGTAATCAATTAACAGCCCAAAGCCATAACGCGTTCCAGAGCCTTGAGCGTGCCGATTTGCACTATATTGGTCATCGCCGCTTTTATCTATAAGCGAGCCAATCCCATACCAATGGGACACTCCTTGCCCAAAACTTTCGCATTTATATATGTCATCGCCCGCGTTGTCTATCAGCAAGCCATAGCCCGAAGCAGAATATGGGCGCACCCCCAAAACTGCACCTTGCGAAAAGCTAACATATCTATTCTCACGCTCTGCCGCATCGGTGTTTTGGCTTGAAGAAATGTAAATGTCATCTCCAGATTTATCTAATAAAATGCCCAAGGCTCGCGAAGAAGCAAATCCTTGCGAGTATGCTTCTGAATAATACTTATCATTTCCTTTTTCGTCTATCAACAAGCCTATGCCAAATGCAGATGCTCCCTGAGTATATATCCCACCTTGGTAAGTATCGTCGCCGTCCAAATCAATCAACACGCCTATCCCAAATATGCCGCAGCCAAGCGATACATCTTTCGATATATATTGGTCGTTGCCCTTATAGTCTAATAATAGGCTAATTCCAAACGCAGTACCGCCGAGCGAGTAATTTCCAGCCCTATATATGTCATTGCCGTCCAAGTCAATTATCACAGAGACGGGTCTATTGAGTATCGCCGATTTATCCCGCTCCGCTAGCATATAAGCATCGTTACCGCCCAAATCCAAAATAAACATATAATCGCCATCATATTGGTTATTCTGCCGTAGCCCTATTGCAACTTTGCCATATTTTGTAATCACTTCCTTATTCTGAAGCTCAGAAAGCAACTCTTGCGGAAGCTCAAGCAGCTTTTTATTTTGCTCTACTAATGCTTTGAAAAGCGATGAAGCAATTGCAATAGTATTGGAATTAGCAAATATTTCTGAATGTTCCGCGAACTTTTCTTTACTTTTCTCAAATTCGTTATCATATTTTATGTTTTCAATATAGTCAGAAGAAGGCTTCTTTCGCAAAGAAAATAGCACAGAATCGTAATATTGCATTACATGTTTATACTTATTTATTTCAGAATAAATTGGATTACCGTGCATGGCTTTGATGGCATTATAGAAAATCGACAAATATTGATTTAACACCATAGTGGTTACAAGATTTGTCTTGCTGTCATATTCCATTTCAAAAAAACTTCTAATTTCCTTTTCAGACACAGGGGCGCTAAGATTTATCGCTGATTTAGCATTAATATCCAAATAGCTCATCATAGAGCGTAGTGTCTCTTCGCTATTGCCTATATTGAATTTTTGCACAATATTATCTATTTCTTGGCTTATATCGATAGATTTCATTGGGTTATCGAAGCACATTTTAATGTTTTTCAACTCATTAGATAGCTCGCCCAAATGGTCATTGGGCAGCCAAATATCATGCTTTTTCAAGCCAGATTTAAGCAAAACAGAATCAAGCTCAGTGTAAAAACTTTGATGTAATCCATTGCCTGCAAACAAATTAGTTGCAAATAAAAATAAAATATAAGTGAAAATAACTTTCTTCATATTGCCTTACTTTAAGATAAATTTAATCCTTTCAATGTCGCCATCGATATTTTTCCGCGGGAATATCCCAAAAATCTCACATAGCAATGGATATACATCTACATTAGAAAGCGTGCCAGTTTTATAGCCATTTTTGAATTTATTGCCTACTGCAAAGAATATGCCATGCATATCGATTTGATTATTATCGAACCCATGCTCTGCGTTAGATTTATGGTCGCCAGCTCTGTAGCTATAAAATGACCAGCCAAGTTCTGGGATTAATATTATCGGAAAAATATACGGATTTTGGCTAAAGTGATAATATTCTGGCATCTCTTCGCGAAAATAAACTTTATAATGCGATTCTGATTTTTTAAGCCTATCGTATATACGCGGCAAATCCTTATCAAAGCGAGGCTTAATCATAGTTAAAGACATCGCGCTATTTACTTCGCAATCAAATCCATCAAGCAGCGATTTTAAGTCAATATCCCTTTTCTCTGATACATTAGTCATGCCATGGTCTGATAAAATAATAAGATTTACGCTATCTTTCATGCCTATCAATTCTATTCTTTTCCTAAGCACGCCGATTAAAGAATCCATTACAGCGATTGTCGAATCAATTTCTCTGCTGTCGGTGCCAAATTTATGCCCTTGCGAGTCAGTATCGTGAAAATACAGTGTGATGAAATGTGGTCTTTCACTTTGCGGAAGTGTTAGCCAGTTAATCACGCCGTCAATCTTCTTTTGATGCGGTTCAGTATGGTTATATGCTTTGAAATAATCGGGGCGGCGGTTGGTATCCGTTAGCTCCGACCCGGGCCAATAGTATGATGCAGTCTTGATATTATTCCGCTTTGCTGTTTCCCAGAATGCTTCGCCTTGGTACCATTTAGGGTTTCTCACTGCGGCAGTGTCGCTAAGCGAGTATATTTCATTTTGGCAATTTTTAAAATAATTTGAAATTATACCATGATTTTGCGGATACATCCCCGTTATAATACTCAAATGATTGGGAAATGTAATGCTTGGAAATGATGGCTTAAAAGATAGTGCCGAAACTCCTTCCTTCTTGATAGCATCTAAATTTGGCGTTAGCCCGCGATTTGCATAATCCCAGCGAAAGCCATCGAAAGATACAAGCAAAACATAAGGCGTTTGAGCTACGGCTATCTGCCCCAGAAGCACGAATAATATAATAGCAATATATTTTTTCATTGCAATTCGACCATTAATTTCTAACAATAATTGTATAAAAATACTACAAATTTATTTAGCAACCAAGCATGGCTACTTATAAATAGCGTTAGTCAGAGCGTCTATTACTCTATCGACGTTATCGCCTATATCTGAATATATAGGCAAACAAAGTATTTTTTCGGCAACGGCATTTGCAATTGGCAGATTACCTTTTGCGGCTGATTCCAAGCCTCTATAAATTGGTATATTGCTAATCAAAGGATAGAAATATCGCCTTGTAAAAATATTATTTTCTTTAAGTATGTTATATACTTCATCTCTTGTTTTGCCACATTTTTCAGAATTGATAGTAATCGGAAAATATGAATAGCTATGCTCGACGTTGGGCGACTCCTTTAATAGTTCAATGGCATCGATACTGCTCAAGGCGGCTCGATATTTTGCTGCTGCTTCTTTTCTTTTGGCTATTGCAGTTTCTGCATGCTTTAATTGCAGCAGCCCCAGCGCCGCTTGAAATTCGTTCATTTTGGCATTTATACCCGGTGCAACGATTGTCGTTTCGCCCGCAAAACCGAAATTTTTTAAATAATCTATTCTCTTTTTGGTAGCCTCATCTTTGGAAATTATTGCTCCGCCTTCAAACGTAGTATATACTTTTGTGGCATGGAAACTCAATATAGACATATCGCCAAAATTTAATATAGATTTGCCGCTGAGTTTCACACCAAAAGCATGGGCTGCATCATAAATAACTTTAAGCCCATAATTATCCGCGATGACTTGTATTTTCTCAACATTTGCGGGATTGCCATATACATGCACGGGCATTATTGCAGTAGTTTTTGGGGTTATCGCTTCTTCGATTTTCTCGGCATCTAAATTAAAAGTATTTGGCTCAATATCAACAAATACTGGCTTAATATTATTCCACCATAGCGAATGGGTTGTTGCAACAAAGCTAAAAGGAGTGGTTATCACTTCGCCAGATATTCTCAAAGCCTGAAGCGCTGTGATTAGTGCCAATGTACCATTAGAAAATAGGGATACATGGCTAACGCCGAAATATTTGCATAACTCCAACTCAAGTTGCTGATGATACTTGCCGTTATTAGTGAGCCATTTTTCTGCCCAAATGTCTTCAAGATATGGTATAAACTCTTCAAGAGCAGGCAAATACGGCTTGGTTACGTATATTTTTGAATTATCAGCTCCCATAGCTTGCCAAAAGTATTATTTTACATTTACTTAATATAGCAATATTTGTTCCAAAATATAGCTCGCGATTATATAGTTCAGAACCTTTGCAAAATTAATTCATTATATTTGCAAAATATGTTTATGCAAAAATTATAAAATAAATTCGTCGGAGAAAGCTATTTTGCTTTTTACAGCAGATGAAATGCAGCATTTATTGCAGCTCGATGGCGGGAAATTCAAAGTTAGCACCGCTAAGGAAGCTTTCGAGTTCTGCAAAAATGTGGCTAACAGACATTACGAAAACTTTCCTGTTGGCTCAATTGCGATACCGCGAAAAGTTAGAAAACACTTTTTTTCGGTATATGCCTATTCGAGATTTGCCGACGACATAGCCGACGAGTTTGCGAGCGACGACTCTAAAAAGAATTTAGCTATAGAAATGCTTGAGCAATTGGCTAAATATGCCGCAGAGAAATTTAATTCGCAGTGCGGAAACCCGATTTTTATGGCTTTGGGCGAGACGATGAAGTTACTCAATTTGCCCGCTAAGCCATTTATTAATTTAACAGTTGCCTTTATCAAAGATATTAATTTTGCCCGAGCTGAAACTATCGAAGACCTATATGATTACTGTCAATATTCCGCTAATCCCGTTGGCGAAATTGTCTTGCGGCTCTATGGCGAATATAATGAAGAAAATGCGGCGCTATCGGACAAAATATGTACTGCTCTGCAGCTTGTAAATTTCTGGCAAGATATTTCTGTGGATAAGCACAAAGGTAGAATTTATCTGCCTAAAAAAATATTTCCCAAAATTGAATTAAATGATTTGCTTCAAAATAAAAAAAGCAGTATATTGCAAGATGATTTAACTATTATCTATAATTTAACTTACAACTTATTCGCAGAAGGGAAATTATTGGCTAACAAAGTTAAATCGAAACGGCTTATGCTGGAACTAAAAATGGTGGTAGCCGGCGGTTTGAAAATTCTATCAAAAGTTAATCGTCTAGGAACTGATATAATTTCAAAAAAGCCGATTATCAGCAAAATTGACGTTGCCGGAATTTTTTTGAAAGCGTTATTTAGAAAAGCATAATATGGATTTTATTACTCAAGAAATATTGGCTGACTACGAGAAAGTGCAAAGTCCGAAAACTGAAAAATCGAACTTTTCATATTCTTTTTCAATACTCCCAAAAGATGAGCGAAATGCTATTAATTCAATTTATGCTTTTTGCAGTTATATCGATGAAATAGTCGATAGCACACCGAACTCAAACCAAAAGCAAGTGCAGCGGAAGTTAGAGCGTCTGCATTGGTGGGAAAATGAAATTGAGAAACTATATAGCGGACAAATTAAAAGCCCGTTGCTATCGCCATTAGTCCAATTAATTGATAGGTTTGGCATACCCAAGCAATATTTTCTTACGCTGATTGATGGCTGCCGTCGCGATATTTTTAGGCACAGATACGAGACATTTGACGATTTAAAAGAGTATTGCTATGGCATGGCAAGCATCGTAGGGCTGATTAGCATAGAGATTTTTGGCTATAAATACGAAGATACCAAAAATTATGCTATACATCTTGGCTATGCTTTGCAGCTTACCAATATTTTAAGGGACATAAAGTTCGATAAAAATCGCGGATATATCTACATTCCACAAGAAGACTTACGGCGATTTAACTACAGCGAAGAAGATTTGATAAACGAAGTATATAACGAAAACTTTATCGAACTTATGAGATTCCAAGCTAAGCGAGTTCGTGAGCATTACCACAAAGCTCGCCAATTCCTGCGCCCAGACGAAAAGGCTACTATCGTATCTGCTGAAATAATGGATTCGATTTACTATCGCCTGCTTGAGAAAATTGAATTGAACGAATTTAACGTCTTTGCAAAGAAAATCAAAGTTGCGAAGTTGCATAAAATATTAATTGCCATCAAGCATTGGCTTTCGATAAGGGTTTTTATAAACAGAATAAAAAAGCATTCATAATAAAATTAGTTGTAAATTGAGGATAAAATGGAAATACAGTTTAACCAAGAAGAATTAGAAAAAATTGACAACCTGAAAAAACGCTATCCAGAGCAACAATCTGTTTTAATGGGAGTGCTGTGGATGGCTCAGCATAAGTTTGGTTGGATTTCCAAAGAAGTAATGGGATACGTGGCAGAGCTATTAAATCTTCCTTTTGCCCACGTTGAAGGAGTTGCTACTTTTTATACGATGTACCACAAGAAACAGCCCGGCAAATATCATGTCCAAGTCTGCACAAATGTTTCTTGTATGTTGCGTGGAGGCAATGAGCTTTACCAGCATATCTCCAATAAACTTGGCTTAAATAATAATGAAACTTCTGACGATACAAAATTTTCATTGGAAGAAGTAGAGTGCATGGGTGCTTGCGGCGGCGCTCCGATGATAGCAATTAACGAAGATTATTATGAAAATTTAACCATTGAAAAGGTTGATGAAATTATAGATAGCCTTAAATAAATATGTTGCTCCGAAAAAATATAAAGTCGTTTTCATTTGCATTTTTTGCATTTTTGCTGATATTGAATGCGGTCAATTATGCTTTTAACTTAAAGCTCGATAGCATATTAGCTCTCGAACCGCATAGAGTTTTGACTAATTTTGAAGTCTGGAGGTTGGTTTCATACACGTTTATTATGACTGACCCCGCCTTTGTATTCATATTAGCCCCAGCTTTGATGCTGATTTCGCCAATTTTAGAAGATTACTTAAATAAATACCTATACCCTATTTTTCTCTTTCTTGTCTCGTGCTTGCAAAGTTTTGTGCTTACTTTGGTATTTTGGAATAAACAAATTTTGATAGGCGGCATAGAAGGCATATCGTTTTTCATCATCACTTTATTAGTCCTGCTAAAGCCCAGAGCAAGAATTTTCCCAAAGTATCCTATAACGGTTGCCAGCTTTTCGATTGTTATAGCAACGCTTTGGGCGCTAAGCGCTTATCTGCCATTAGGCGAGTTAGATTCGTTCTCAGTTAGCAATTTGGCTTCGGCTGCTTTTGGAATAGTTTTTGGAATATGCGTTTTCGTGCCAATCAAGTATATGGACAGATATGTAAAAAAACGCCAAGTTGAGCCAAACGAGAAAAAAGTTGCAGTGCCGAAGCCAGAAGAGCTTTCGATTGCCGCGATTTCTGCACAAAATCTAACAAATTTATATCATCAGTTTGACGAATCTTACTGCGCCATTTCTGATGATATTCAAGAGAATGAGGATACTTTGAACGAGATATTAGATAAAATTAATGCGTCGGGCAAAGAATCGCTATCGTATCACGAGCTAAAATTTCTAAAAGATTACTCCAAAAGGCTGTAATGCAAAAGTTAAATTTAGGCTTTCTTGCTTCGCATAGTGGCAGCAATATGCTTGCTATCATTAATAATGTGCTGAGCGGCAGTTTGCAGGCTAATCTTTGCGCTCTAATTTCAAATAATTCGTCATCTGGAGCAATGGAAAAAGCCAAGGCGGCGGGTATGCCCTGCTATCACGTGAGCGAGAAAACCCATCTTGGTGCGACTGCCGAAGCTATCATTAGCATATTTTCGTCTCATAACGTGGATACGATAGTATTAGCGGGATATATGAAAATATTAGATAAGTCAGTAATAGAGCATTTCGGAGGGCGAGTGCTAAATATTCACCCTACGCTATTGCCCAAATATGGCGGCGAAGGAATGTATGGCATAAATGTCCACAAAGCAGTAATCGAAGCGAAAGAGAAAAAAAGCGGCGCCACAATACACCTTGTTAATCCCGAATATGACAAAGGGCGAATATTAGCCCAGAGCGAAGTAGATGTATTGCCAGAAGATACTCCAGAATCGCTTGCCAAGCGTGTTTTGGCAGTCGAACATATTTTGTATTCCGAAACACTTCGGAAAATATCTATTGGGGAAATAATAATTCCTTGAAAGCTACTATTAAGAGCCTTTATTCAAAAAATTTTGCACATCTACAAAAGAGTTTCTAATCGGAGCTTTCATCGACTTGGCTTTCATCCAATTTTTCTCTTTAGCATAGCCCATAAGCTCGATTCCCATATTAGCAATCTCATCGAGCCCAAATTGAAAACAAGAGCCTTTCAAGGTATGAGCCATACGATATAAGTCATCGGCATTTTTCGACTCAATTATAGTATTAAACTGCTCGTCAATATCATTAAGCCAAGTTTCCACAAACTCCGGCAACAACTCTTGAATAAGCGGATCTTCTGGTATTTTCATAAAATTTTCCTAAAAATAAAAAGCAGAACAAGCGATAAGCCGAATTCTGTCTTCAATCGTTAGATAAACGATTGGAGGCAATCATTTGTCTGG
>JAKIZN010000382.1 GCA_022708005.1 Bacteroidota bacterium
CTTGAACTTCATAAAAAATTCTTCGAGCATAGCCAAATAGTTGATATTTTGCCCGCAATAGAGCAGGACGTGCTAAGCGGCAAAATCACTCCGACAAGTGCAGTTAGCAGTTTACTCAGTATTTTCTTTGGTGATAAATGAAATTAATGGTCGCAACAAATAATAAGCACAAGCTATCTGAAATTAGCGAAATTATTGATACAGTGCTGCCGAAAGGCTCTATCGAACTTTATTCTTCGGCTGATTTCGGGAAAAAGATTCTTCCAGATGAAATCGGAACAAGCTATTACGAAAATGCGGAAATCAAGGCTAATGCTTTCTTTGAAGAGTTTGGATTGCCGACTATCGCTGATGATTCAGGGCTGGAAATTGATGCTATTAATGGCGAGCCCGGTATATTTTCTTCAAGTTTTGCTGGCGAGGAAGGCAACCACAAGAAAAATAGAGACAAGGCTGTTGCAATTATTTCCAAAGTGCCAGAGCAAGCCAGAACTGCAAGGTTTAGGACTATTTTTTGCTATATAGATAGCTCGCAAAAGTTCTTTGTGGAAGGCACCGTAGAAGGGCGATTGATAGAGGAAGAACGCGGCGATGGGGGATTTGGCTATGACCCAATTTTTATTCCTATCGGTTATGACATTACTTTTTCGCAAATGAGCAGCGAAAACAAAAACAACATTAGCCATAGAGCCAATGCTCTGAGAAATTTGATTGCAGAGCTAAAGAAAAGAAATTTGCTGTAAATGCAAATAATGTAATAAAAACTTTCCCTATTGTCTATCCGCTGCTTTCCAGATGTCCTACACCTCGAAGGTGTAGGACATCTATTTTTACAGTCTGAATCAGGATTATCAAGATTATATGATTATCAGGATAAGAAAGGAATAAAATTGTTTTTATTACTTTATTGTCTCTTAAAAAAATAGCGATTTACAAAGCATACAAATTCATATATTTCAGTCGGTTAAGTGCAGTTTCTCCTATTGCAATTCATTAGAAAATATGCCTATTGAATTATTTGGGATAAATAGTTATTTGAATTTTAATCATTTTAACTTAATTTACAAGATTAAGAAATTGCAAATTGTATAACTTATTTAATAAATAAAAATGGCAAAAGAGAAAAATCAAGAAGGCACACAGCCAAGCACTTCGGAAGATAAGCAAAGGGCTATTAAATTTGCAATAGAGCAAATTGAAAAAGCTCACGGGAAAGGCTCGATTATGAAATTGAGCGACAAAAATGTAGTTCAAGTGGATAGCATCCCGACTGGCTGTCTATCGTTAGATGCTGCAATTGGCATAGGCGGAGTGCCACGCGGGAGGATAATAGAGGTTTTCGGTCCAGAGTCGTCTGGCAAAACAACTATCTGCTTGCACGTGATTGCAGAGGCGCAGAAGCGTGGCGGATTGGCTGCTTTTATTGATACTGAGCACGCTTTGGATATAAATTATGCCCAAAGGTTAGGCGTAGATTTAAATAATCTGCTGCTTTCGCAACCTGAATTTGGCGAGCAAGCTCTTGAAATAGTTGAAACTCTTGTGCGTAGCAACGCAATTGACGTTGTGGTTATCGACTCCGTTGCAGCGCTTACTCCGAGAGTGGAAATCGAGGGCGATATGGGCGATGCGCAAATGGGTTCGCAAGCGCGGCTAATGTCGCAAGCTATGAGAAAGCTGAACGCGGCAATTGGCAAAACTAAAACTACGGTTATATTTACAAATCAATTGCGTAGCAAAATTGGCGTGATTTATGGCAATCCGGAAACGACTACCGGCGGCAATGCA
>JAKIZN010000050.1 GCA_022708005.1 Bacteroidota bacterium
AAAGTAGGATTGATATAAATAGCACTTAGGTCTAACCAGCCTAAATATCCAAATAATAGCACTCCAATCATTGCTGTAATTCCAGCAGTAAAGAATACTCTTAATACTACAAAATCATAGCCGTAGAAAAGCCCTGCTAATTTTTTTGATGATGAAAAGCCAGCTTGTTCGAGAACAAAACCGAAGAAAAATCCAATTACAATTGCAATTATATAATTAAATTCATTACTAAATAATTCTGGTACAAGGGGTCCCATTGTTATTTCTCGCTTATTAATTTAAATTAAATCCAAAGTTTACGGAAAAAGTATGCAAATAAGTATGCACCACCAAATATTGCTATCATAGTAAGTATTCCGCCTGCCGACAGTACCGCCATTCCACTTAACGCCGCACCGCTTGTGCAACCTCTTCCGAATTGCGCTCCCAATCCAAATAATGCTCCACCAATTAATGCCATTATAAGCCTTAATCGTGTTGTAATTTTTGGATTATGGTCAATACGGAAAGTAAGCCTGTTTGCAATTAGTCCAGATGTGAAAGCTCCGAGAATAACTCCCAAAATTTCAAAAACCAACCAATTTTTCATCACGCCTTCTGAATGGCTTTCTACATATTCTTTGTAAAATTCGTTGTTTTTACCGTGATTTGGTAAAATAGTTGTTACAGTTGCAACCACACCACTTTTGACTGCTCCGCTTGCTCCGAGCCCGCGACCTGTAATATAAATAGTAGCTAATAATACTACTCCAAGAAAAACGCCTGCTAAATAAGGGTTCATATATGGCTTTTCTACTTTTACTTCCTCAGTTTTCATGAGCTTTTTCCTTATCTATAATTGTTACATCTTCATCTTTGTCATCATCAATTTCTTCGTAACCCGTAATCATTGCATTGAGATTAGAAAAAATTGTATGACCTGTAGTAATTAAATATAAGTGAGCTATAAGAAATGCAATAAGCAAAAATGCTCCAATTGTATGAATATAGCCTAATGTTGATAAACAGCATATTTTTATAGAATTTATTTTATCTCCTTGTGGAAAGCGATACAATAAATATAGTAATCCCGAAAATACCATTAGCGGAATTAGTATAATCTTTAATCCCAAATAAACTAATCTTTGTAGTGGATTGAGCTTGCTTAATAGTGTTTTTCGAGTTGGATGCGGAGCGTTTCTAAAAATACCAAATAAATAATATTCTGCTTGTTTCTTTAAATTTGTTAGAGTCGGCACATATTGCACCCATTCGCCAGTAGCAAAATGCCAGAAAATCGTAAATATTATTAATATTATATAGGCATAAGCGGCATTTGTATGATAATGAACAGCATTTTCAAATCCAAAAAATGTATATGAGCCGTGAATTTCAAATCCTGTAAGTATCAAAAATATAATTAAAAATGCTTGTGCCCAGTGCCAGAAACGTCCAAAACTTTTATATATATATACTCTTTTCATTAGTTTTGCCCTTTATTTTTGTTAGAATAATAAATGCGAATAGCACTATGGGTTGTTACTCCAAAAAATGTTAATATTATTAAAGCAATGCCAAGTCTATCTATTGCCGGATTAAAATCTCTGCCGGGCAAGTATAAATCTTTGATATTTTCTAATCTGCCGTTAGAGCGTGTATGGCATTCATTGCATTTGACAGTTTTTTCCTTCGGTGCAACCATGTGATTTGTTAGCCAATAGCTTTGGGTTTCAACAAAATCATATTGCCCGCTCCAAGGTAAATTGAGATATTTCATGCCGCTATCAATGGCTTTTCCCCAATTAAAATCTTTCCACAAACTATTATTGCCTTTTTCTTTGTCCCATAGTTTAAAGCTAACTAATTTTTTCTGCACTGGGTCGTAAGGCTTAATTGTCCTCATAATTTTTGTTGGATAGATTTTTGCTTTTAAATCTTTATAATTCCCGCCAAGTGGATTTAGCACAAGTGGGATTTCTTTTATTGTATCTTCGATTAAATGATGCGTTGCAGTACCATTAAACCATACGTATTCAGGCTCGAGATTTCTTTCCCACTTAAATTCACCTTTTTCAGATAAATAAGTGTGGTTCCCATCTTCATCATCTATATGATAAGGCTCGCCATTTTTAAGTTTTGTAGCTTTAGACCAATCCCAAAAAGTTTTAGTTTTATTTACTTTTGCATAGGTCGGAATATGACAAGTTTGGCAAGCAACTTTCGCAGTATGCTCGTTAATGATATTGTCTTTATGTGGCACTTTAGTATGGCAATCCTCGCAATAAAGCCGATTTTTATCTGTCGAAGAAGATGAGTATAATCGCCCTTTTATAACGTGATTTTTTGCTTCGTGGCAATCAATACATTCCATATTGCCACCGTTTGCCGCCATGTGCACATCAACATCTCTGTCCGAAGTCAATAAAGCAGTTTCTAAATCGCCGTGTTTTGTATTATTTCCGCCACCACCTTCGAAATGGCAGCTACCGCAATTTTCTTTTTTAGGCAATCCAATGTGCTGCGAAATATATGCTAAATCTAAGTCTTTCTTAGGATAGCCCGCCGCTTCTACTTCTTTTTCGTATTTCCCTGAATTATCGTGGCAAGCAAGGCAATCAATATTTTCTTCTTTTGTAAAATCAAAATCCTTGCTATCATAGCCGTATCCAATATGACAGCGTGAGCACGAGCCTTCGCTACCGCTGATGGATACACAAAAATTATTCAGGATATTTCTTTTACCAAGCGATACAATACCTTTGCCTTCCATATATTCGTCGCGGAGCCAGCGCCAATGCACTGTGTTCATAACTTCGGTATGCCTTTCGTTGTGGCAACTGATGCAGGCAAGCGTTACATCTTGCGGTCTCTTGAATTTTACTTGAAGCTGACTAAAATGCGAATGATCTGCACCGGGTTTTTCCTTCTGCAAACGACTTTCTTTCAATTGCTGAAGTTTTGATGGCGCATTTGCTTCTTTCACAAGCATTAGGTAACCCACAAGTAATGGCAAGAGAAAGATTAAAATAAGACCAATTGTTTTTTTCATAAGTTTTCTCTATATTGCTATACAGTCATATACTAAAATATAATTGTTCCATCAAATAAACAAATAAAATTCAATTATTTTTTTTAAGATTAATTTATTTTTATAATTCTTCTTATAGTAAAAAAATAAATTATTCTTTAAATATGAATAATTATTGAAATTTATGGTTTTTGCTTGCTTTTGTAAAAGTAAAAACAGGCATTAAGTTTTTTTGTAATTATGAAAAATTATTTAATTTGGGTGATGTATTGGGAAGTCTAACAGATTGAGTCTTTAGGCAAGGTGGCATGCCCATTTGTCTTTTTGTCTGAATCATGATGCTCAGGATTATAAGATTACCGGGATAATTTTGCCTACTATTCAATTTCCTTCCTTCTTATCCTATAAATCATATAATCTTGAAAATCCTGATTCTGAGTGTAAAAATAGATGTCCTATACCTCGAAGGTGCAGGACATCTAAAAGCCAAAAATAATTCAATAGAAATTCTACCTGACTATGTCTTTAGGCAAGGTGGCATGCCTCATTGCCTATCCGCTTGGATGCTTGCCACTTTTGCGGTGTAAGGGCAGAACTTGCTTTGTTGCGTATAGAGCAAGCTATACCCCTATAATTTGTAATAATTTTATGGTTATTGCATAGTTCATCTACTCATAATTTTTTAAGATGCTTTTGATGACTGAATCCTTTTGTTGCGGAGTTAGTCCGTAATTATATTGATATAATGCTCCTTCCCAGTCGCCGTAGTTTGCGTTGGGCAGAACGATAAATTTTTTCCCGAACTCATCTGCTAAGCGTCCAACGTTTTTCGCTCGCTCGGCTGTCGTTTTGCGGTCGAACAGCTCGCTGAAATCAGCCAGATTATCGCCGATAAGCAATATAATATCATGCGTTGCTGATAGCTGTTGCCTTCTTTGCTCTTTGCTCGAAACGTTTGTCCTTAAAATAATATGGGCATCGTCTGCATAAGGAAAGCCGAATTTTTTGAGATTTTCGCGTGTTCCTGCTCGCTCTTTTTCATCTCGATTGGAAACGTAAAATATCTCTACATTTTTTGAAGCCGCGTATTTGAAAAACGCTAGCGCTCCCGAAAGAGTATCGGCAGCAGCTCGCGAAGTCCAGTCTATCCACGAGGTTAAATCATATTCCAACCCCAGCATAGCCCGATGAACCGAATATGGCGAATTGTCTAAAATAGTCTCGTCAATATCTGTAATTATCGCTTTCGGTTTCGCGGAAGTTGAGTTTTCCAGCGATTGGTCGAGCCTTATCGTGGCAAGGTTATATGCCTGAATGCACAAAGCTTTATACTCTGCCGCGTGCTGCTGAAAAACCGACGTAAAGAGCCGTCCGCCGTCTGTTAAATTACCGCCAGCAGCGCTATCCAAATTTTTTTGAACTGTGCAAGAGCAAAGTATTGCGAGAATAAGTAAGTATTTTTTTGTCATATTGAGCAACTATTAATATTTATTTTACAAAATTATTGTCTGGATGATGGTAATAACGTGTAAATTCTCCCATTTTTTAATCGTTTAAACTTTGCTGAAATATTAGAAAATAGCCATTAAAATGGTGCTTGAGTTTTAGCTCTTTAAAGTTCCTTAAGCCTTTGTTGCCAAATACTTCTGTCATACATTTTATTGCAATGTCTCTATCTTTTTCAGTGTGGTAAGGCAAAATAAAATTTATTGTGTTGTTTTCAATTTCTGGATATTTGTTTGAGTTTAAAATATTTCCTTCCGACTTAATTTCCGTCATAATTCTAAACCTTAATTTCACAGAAGCTTTGTCTACTATTCTCACTTTACTAAAATTATCTTGTTCAGAAAACATTGAAATTAGCAGCTCTTTAACGTCGTCATTTACTTGGATGCCACTTTGCCCGATGCGTTCTTCTAAGACTTGCGAAAATGACTGGCTTATCAATTCGCTTGTTTTTATAGTTTCAAAAAAGCTTCCGTGCATTAGCAATACCTTGATATTCTCCTTTTTTCTACCGCGGATAAGGTAAAACACATCTCTTATTGGCAAACTATCTATGCTATCACCTGCATCTTCCATTTGCTGGCGAATAATGCTATTTTGACCTTTTGTTACTCTCGAAATTTCTTTTCTACCCATTGGAATAGTTGAATTGAATGACGATATTGTATAGTGATTGCTATCTTTCAATTCAATTAACTCGCCACCTGTAAATAATTCGCCTTTCTTATTTAGGCGAATTGCCATGTCTGGAAATTGTCCCTTGCTCCTGCAAGACAAAAGGCTTTTCTCAAAGGGAAAATCTTCCAATTTATGCATAGTTGCAAAATGCTTCTTATTATCAATCAGCGACTTAAAAAAATGGTAAATTGAATACATTTAGTTCTCCGCTTGACTTGTAAATAGCCCAATGGGTTTTATATCTATTTCATCTTCAAAATCATCGCCCCAAATTTCAGCAATATTTTCCGTGCAGCTATAATCTTTATAATATTTTTGAATAATATCGGCATCTCTAATTGAAGCAATTCGTTGCTCAATCAGCTCGGTGTTCAGCGGATCTATTTCGATTCCAATCGATTGGCGTTGCAGTTGGTGGGCAACCACGAGCGTAGTTCCAGTTCCTGCAAATGGATCTAACACGGTATCGCCAACTTCTGTCGAGCTTAATATTATTCTAATTAGTAACGCTATCGGCGTCTGCTGTTTGTGAAACCTTTCGCCGCTCTTATCTCTTATTGCTTCGTTGCCCGCAAAATACCCAGATGTTAATTCTCTAATATCATCCCAAACGTCGGTAACAAAGACTCCTTTCTCGCGTAGAAATTTATAGTTTGGTGGCAATGGTGGCTCAATCCGCAGTCGATTAAATGTTTTCGCTTTTTTACCTTTTGTTGCATAAGCAATTATTTGGTAATGTTTGCCGTATTTTCCATTTACAGGCACTGCCGATGTTTTCTTTTTCCAGATAATTAGGTTTTGAAAGGTCCAGCCCGAATTTCGCAAACAAGATAAGACAAATTCAGCGTTTTTTTCTCGCTGCATGAAATAAATCGAGCCTCCTTCGTTTGTCAAGTCGAAAACTGATTTGCAGACGTTTGACATCATATCCCAATATTCTTTTTCATCCATATTGTCGTCATGGAGTTTGTAGTCTTTTTGCTGATTAAATGGTGGATCTAAAAAAGTTAAATCGACATTTTGGAGTGTCCTATCTTTTAATGCAATTAAGCAATCTTCGTTTATTATTTTATAGCCCACTATTCATTCCGCGATTTTAATAAATAAAATCCAAATATACGAAAAAATGTTGTAGCACAGAAATTAAAATTAAACTGCGCCGCATAGCCAACTTCCTATTGCCCGAAGCGTTCTGTGTAGCAACGATAATTTTGCCGTGCTTTTATTTTTATCTTACAATATTTTAGCGAAGATACACTCTTACACTAAATTGTGCTAAAATTTATTATGGAGTTTCAAAAATGATAAAAGCAATTACTGAAGGCAACTTTAATGGCAAAAATGTATTGGTTCGTGTTGATTTTAACGTGCCGTTTGATGCGAACGGCAAAGTGTCTGATGACACTCGAATAAAAATGTCGCTGCCGACAATAGATTTTATCATTGATAATGGCGGCGTGCCGATACTGATGTCGCATCTTGGACGTCCCAAAGGTGAGAAAAATCTAAAGTATTCATTGAAGCCAGTCGCGGAGCATTTAAAGGACAAATTTGGTTATAACGTATCTTTTGCCGAAGATTGCATTGGCGAAATACCTTTGAAAATTGCAAAGGCTGCTGCTCCGGGCGAAGTTGTGCTGCTCGAAAATGTTAGATTTTATGCAGAAGAAGAGAAAAATGATTTGGAATTTGCTGAGCGGCTTGCCGAATTAGGCGATGCTTATGTGAATGACGCTTTTGGCTCTGCACATAGGGCACACGCAAGCACAGAAGCGGTTGCTAAGCTATTTGAAGATAGGTTTGCAGGCTTTTTGATGCAAAATGAATTGGATTACCTTGGTGGCGCACTGAAATCGCCCAAACGTCCATTTGTATCTATAATTGGTGGTGCAAAAATTTCTGGTAAAATTGATGTTTTAAATAATCTTTTGAGCCAATGCGATACCATAATTGTTGGCGGTGGAATGAGTTTTACTTTTTATAAAGCTATGGGCTATTCGATAGGGAAATCTATACTTGAGGAAGATAAAATTGAGCTTGCTGCCGAACTTATTCAAAAAGCTAAAGAGAGGAATGTTAAGTTATTGCTGCCTATTGATGTGGTGGTGGCAGATAAATTTGATAATGATGCTAAAACCAGCATAGTCGAAGCGGATAAAATCGAAGCGGAGCTTATGGGCATGGATATTGGTCCAAAGACTCGCGAAATTTATTCCAATGTGATAAAAGAAGCAAAAACTGTTATTTGGAATGGTCCTATGGGCGTGTTCGAAATGTCTAATTTTGCTAATGGGACGTATTCTATAGCGTCGGCATTGGCAGATGCTACTGCTAATGGTGCGACCACTATAGTGGGCGGCGGGGATTCTGCTGCTGCTGTTAATTCGATGGGATTTAATTCAAAAATCTCGCATATATCTACTGGCGGCGGAGCGTCGCTTGAGTTTCTCGAAGGGAAGAAGTTGCCGGGTGTTGTCGCTTTAGAAGTGAATTAGAAAAATAATATTACGGATTATTAAGCTATTTAAGTAAAATATATGGAATTATCAGAGTTTTGGACTATTGCGTCTGCTAATAGCATTGTGCTGACAGTTGAGCAACTTGAGAAATTTGAAAGGTATGCAAAAGAGCTTGTTTATTGGAATGAGAAAGTTAATTTAATTAGCCGTAAGGATACTGAAAATGTGCTTGGCAGACATATTTTGCATTCGATTAGCATGCTTAAATATGTGGAAGTACCTAAAAAATCCAGATGCTTGGATATTGGCACTGGTGGAGGCTTGCCCGGCATACCGCTTGCGATAGCCTGCGAAGATATTCAAATGCTGATGGTAGATTCCATAGCAAAAAAGGCGAAAATTACGGATATGCTTGCGAAGCACACAGAGCTGAGAAATATTTCGGCAGTCAGTGCCCGAGCGGAAACTTTGGCAGAAAATAAAAAATATCTGCAATATTTCGATTTTATTTTTGCCAGAGCTGTTACCCGTATCGCTGACATAATGAGCTGGAGTTCAAATCTTTTGAAGCCGAATGGAGCATATATACTTTACAAGGGCGGAGATATAAGCGAAGAGCTGAGCGCTGCACGTGCTAAATTTAGTGATTTTAGCTATGAAATTATAGAGTTAGACTTTTTTGGCTTTCCGCTATTCAAAGAAGATGAGAAAAAAATTGTAGTAATAAAACGCAAAAAATAATATGGAGTGCAAAAAAGAAAAGAATTTGAAGAACTGCAATTGCACAAATTCGCCTTGTGCGAGAAAAGGAATATGCTGCGAGTGCATTATCCATCACAGGCGAGTAAGGCAACTGCCAGCATGCTTTTTCCCTGAAGATGCTGAACGGACTTTTGATAGAAGTTTCGAACATTTTGCGAGATTGGTAGCAGAAGGCAGAGTGTGAGCTATTGCAACAAATTGAAGTTGAAGTCGTCAATTTCTCTTTTAGTAAATTTAATTTAATATTTTTATTTTTGATTGGAGCTAAAATGGAATTATATGTTGATACCGCAAATATTGAGCACATAAAAGAGTGTGCAAAATACGGGTTTGTTTCTGGTG